>NZ_JTKF01000027.1:0-69948 GCF_000828175.1 Pseudomonas sp. W15Feb9B
TGCCCCCGGATGAATCCCGTAGCGAAGGAACCCGAGCCTAAGCGAGGGCCGAACGTCAGGGTAAAGCCTTTTGGGTTACCTTTTCGGCGTTTGGAAAAGGTGACCCGCCGTAAGGGCGGAACCGTAATAAGCAACACCCGCAGAAACGGATCTACACCCAGAACCCCAAGAACATGGTCGGCCCAGAGGCCGCCAAGACAAAAAAAAAGGGCAACCGAAGTCGCCCAAAATGCCTTGCGTGCTCATTCAATCCAGAAAGGACTACTTCTTGCGCTTATGCGCGTCCTTCCAGATAAAAAATCCAAACCCTGCAAAAAACAGAACCATGAGACCTACGGTCAGAACCCCGGCAAACACCACGTTATCGAAAAACATGACTGTGGCCTCCTGGCCCCTGCTTTGCTGCGATGGAGCTAAGTTAACCAATCGCGCAGGCGCAGAAATTGACCAGGATCAAGTCCGGTCAACACAGAGGATAAAGGCGGGAAATAACTGACCTGCATCAAAGGATGCAGGGGAAGATCAACGCTTTTTCGGTTTCTTTTTCGGCTTTTTCTGGTTTTTTCCCAACGGCATGGCCTGCTCGAAGGCCTTGCGCACTTCGTTCAGGCGCTTTTCGTTGAGATCATGCACACGCTTGGCGCGTTCAGTGCCGAGGTCGATCAGTTTTTCATCTTGGCTCATGGCGTTCAGCGCATCATTTGAAGAAAACACAACTGCCGCATCAGCGGCAGGGCTGCGCCAATCATGCAGCCTGACACCAGCACCCGACAACAATTCGTGTAAATCGGCGGACTCAGATCTCGATATCGACCCACAAGCCCTGGCGCGGCTGATCTTCCATCAGCGGCACCACCGGCACAGTGTTGTCGGCATTGAGCTCGGTCCCCGGCACGGCCAGATGCTCCTCCGGGTCTTCGTCGGCTTCGCGACGGCGCCGATCGCGTTCCTGTTGACGGCGCTGTTCTTCGCGCGCCAGCAGACGGTCCTCTTCCGGGTCGCGCTTTTGCAGGTCGATCGTGCTTTCGTTGGAGCTTTCCTGCACCGGCACCACCGGAGGAATGTCCGGCCGCTGGCGAATCGGATCCTGCTGGGAAGTGATCGGCACAGCGCTCAGGGGGAGCATCGGTGGCAGCATATAAAGGGTCTCCTGTCAGCAGGCTATCGGCTGCGGCAAAGGCGCCTTGAGCCATCCGTCGCAAATCTGTGATCGGGTTGGCACTGCAGGAGCTGCCGCAGGCTGCGATCTTTAATGGAACACCGTAGAACGCAAGCGTTCCCGAAGATCAAAAGATCGCAGCCTTCGGCAGCTCCTACACTCGTAAACCTTTGGTCTGGAGGCCTGCATTCCGTTAAGATAGCCCGCTTTTTCAAGGTGGGAGTCAGGCAGCATGGCGCAGCAGTATCAACCGGGGCAACGCTGGATCAGTGACAGCGAAGCAGAGCTTGGTTTAGGCACCGTTCTGGCACAGGACGGCCGCTTGTTGACCGTGCTTTACCCGGCCACTGGCGAAACCCGCCAGTACGCGCTACGGAATGCGCCCCTCACCCGCGTTCGGTTCTCGCCGGGTGACACCATTACTCACTTCGAAGGCTGGAAGATGACCGTGCGCGAAGTCGACGATGTCGACGGGCTGATGGTCTATCACGGTCTCAACGGGCAGAACGAAGCCGTCACCCTGCCGGAAACCCAGCTGTCGAACTTCATTCAGTTCCGTCTGGCCAGCGACCGTCTGTTCGCCGGACAGATCGACCCGCTGCCATGGTTCTCCCTGCGCTACAACACCCTGGAACACACCAGCCGCCAATTGCAGTCCTCGCTCTGGGGCCTGGGCGGCGTGCGTGCGCAACCGATCGCGCACCAGTTGCACATCGCCCGTGAAGTCGCCGACCGCATCGCGCCACGGGTTCTGCTGGCAGACGAAGTGGGTCTGGGGAAAACCATCGAAGCCGGTCTGGTGATCCATCGCCAACTGCTCTCGGGCCGCGCCAATCGCGTGCTGATTCTGGTGCCGGAAAACCTGCAGCACCAGTGGCTGGTGGAAATGCGCCGCCGCTTCAACCTGCAGGTCGCGCTGTTCGACGAAGAACGCTTCATTGAAAGCGATGCCACCAACCCGTTCGAAGACACCCAGCTGGCATTGGTTGCCCTGGAATGGCTGGTCGAAGACGAGAAGGCGCAGGATGCACTGTTCGCCGCCGGCTGGGACCTGATGGTGGTCGACGAAGCCCATCACCTGGTGTGGCATGAAGACAAGGTCAGCCCGGAGTACGCGCTGGTCGAGCAACTGGCGGAAGTGATTCCCGGTGTACTGCTGCTCACCGCGACCCCGGAACAACTCGGTCAGGACAGCCACTTCGCCCGTCTGCGCCTGCTCGACCCGAACCGTTTCCATGACCTGGCCGCGTTCCGCGCCGAGAGCGAGAACTATCGCCCGGTGGCCGAAGCCGTGCAGGAGCTGCTCGACAAGGGACGCCTGTCGCCCGAAGCGCACAAGACCATCCACGGTTTCCTCGGCAACGAAGGCGAAGCCTTGCTGACCGCGGTCAACGATGGCGACAGCGAAGCCAGCGCCCGTCTGGTGCGTGAGCTGCTCGACCGCCACGGCACCGGCCGCGTACTGTTCCGTAACACCCGCGCCGCCGTGCAGGGTTTCCCCGAGCGTAAACTGCACCCTTACCCGCTGCCATGCCCGGACGAATACCTCGAACTGCCGCTGGGCGATCACGCCGAGCTGTACCCGGAAGTCAGCTTCCAGGCCCAGCCGGACGCCAGCGAAGAAGAGCGCTGGTGGAAATTCGACCCGCGCGTCGAGTGGCTGATCGATCAGCTGAAAATGCTCAAGCGCACCAAAGTGCTGGTGATCTGCGCCCACGCCGAAACCGCGATGGACCTGGAAGATGCCCTGCGCGTGCGTTCCGGCATTCCGGCCACGGTGTTCCATGAAGGCATGAACATCCTTGAGCGTGACCGCGCCGCCGCCTACTTCGCCGACGAAGAGTTCGGCGCGCAAGTGCTGATCTGCTCGGAAATCGGCAGTGAGGGTCGCAACTTCCAGTTCGCCCATCATCTGGTGCTGTTCGATCTGCCATCGCACCCGGACCTGCTCGAGCAGCGCATCGGTCGTCTCGACCGGATCGGCCAGAAGCACATCATCGAACTGCACGTGCCGTACCTGGAAACCAGCCCGCAAGAGCGCCTGTTCCAGTGGTACCACGAAGCATTGAACGCGTTCCTCAACACCTGCCCGACCGGCAACGCCTTGCAGCATCAGTTCGGCCCGCGCCTGCTGCCGCTGCTCGAAGAAGCCGATGACGGCGAGTGGCAAGCACTGATCGACGAGGCCCGCACCGAGCGCGAGCGTCTGGAACAAGAGCTGCACACCGGTCGCGACCGTCTGCTGGAACTCAACTCCGGCGGTGCTGGCGAAGGGGATGCGCTGGTCGAGGCGATCCTTGAACAGGACGACCAGTTCGCCCTGCCGATTTACATGGAAACCCTGTTCGATGCGTTCGGCATCGACAGCGAAGACCACTCGGAAAACGCCCTGATCCTCAAGCCGAGCGAGAAGATGCTCGACGCCAGCTTCCCGCTGGGCGACGACGAAGGTGTGACCATCACCTACGACCGCAACCAGGCGCTGTCGCGCGAAGACATGCAGTTCATCACCTGGGAACACCCGATGGTGCAGGGCGGCATGGACCTGGTGCTGTCCGGTTCGATGGGCAACACCGCCGTCGCGCTGATCAAGAACAAGGCACTGAAACCGGGCACCGTGCTGCTGGAACTGCTCTATGTCAGCGAAGTGGTTGCCCCGCGTTCGCTGCAACTGGGCCGCTACCTGCCACCGGCCGCCTTGCGCTGCCTGCTCGATGCCAACGGTAACGACCTGTCGCCACGGGTCTCGTTCGCAACCCTCAACGATCAACTGGAAAGCGTACCTCGCGCCAGCGCCAACAAGTTCATCCAGGCCCAGCGCGATCAGCTGACGCCTCGGATCAACGCGGGTGAAGACAAGGTCACTCCGCGTCACGCCGAGCGCGTGGCCGAGGCCCGGCGCCGTCTGGCAGCCGACACCGAAGAAGAACTGGCGCGCCTGACCGCGTTGCAAGCGGTCAACCCGACCGTGCGCGACAGCGAACTCGATGCGTTGCGCCAGCAGCGTGAACAGGGTCTGGCGATGCTGGATAAAGCGGCGCTGCGTCTGGAAGCGATTCGGGTACTGGTGGCGGGTTAAGCCCCTTGCTCTACCGCTATAAATGAAGAGGCCCGCAGTGATGCGGGCCTTTTTGTTTGCATGGTATTTATCAGCTGATGCTGATGGCCCCATCGCTGGCAAGCCAGCTCCCACAGGGTTTGGAGTGTTTACAAATTATGCGTGTGACTCGGTCACTGTGGGAGCTGGCTTGCCAGCGATAGCAATCATGCAGTCGCCACAGAAACATCAGGCTCAACCACTGCCACCAACCCCTCCTTCATCCGCTGCGCATCCCGCACAAAACACCGCGCGGCCAGAAACAGAAACACCATGGTCAAGAACAGCGCCACCGGAATCAGATACATCGCGTCATGCAGCCCGACAGCCTTGAACGCCTCGGTCATCTGCTCAGCCCCCGACGAAAGCATCGCCGACTTGGCGAAGTGATCGGACAAGGCCCCCACCACCACCGGCCCCAATCCGCCGCCGAGCAAGTACAGCCCGGCGAAGAACAACGCCATTGCCGTCGCTCGCAGGCGCGGCTCGACCACGTCCTGAATTGCCGTGTACACGCAGGTGTAGAAGTTGTAGGCAAACAGCCAGCCGACGCTGAACACCGCGACGAACACGCCAATCTCGACCCGTCCGGCGTGCAACGCCCAGGCCGTGCACAGGGTCGAGATGATCAGACTGAAGCCGGCAAACAGCAGCCGGCCGTTGGCGACTCGCTGATGAATCTTGTCAGCGAGCCAGCCGCCGAGTGTCAGGCCGATCAACCCGGTGATCCCCACAATCACCCCGGTTGCCACCGCCGCGTCCTGCAACGGCATCAGGAAATACCGCTGCAGCATCGGCACCAGAAACGAGTTGCAGGCATAGGTGGCGAAGTTGAAACACAAGCCTGCCATCACCAGCCACAGGAATGTCGGCACGGCGAGGACACGGCGGATCGGCCTGTCGACTTTATCCTGGGACACCTGCACGGTTTCCGCCGCGCCGCGCTTGGGTTCCTTGATGAAGAACATGAACACCGCGAGGATCAGCCCCGGCACCGCCGCGATAAAGAACGGCGCACGCCAGCTGTCGAACGCCTTGACCATCGCACCGATGGTGAAGAACGCCAGCAACAATCCCAAGGGCAGCCCGAGCATGAAAATGCCCATGGCCCGCGCCCGGCGGTGCGCCGGGAACAGGTCGCCGATCAGCGAGTTGGCGGCCGGTGCATAACTGGCTTCGCCAATGCCGATCCCCATGCGCACCAACAGAAAGCTCCAGAAACTGCCAACCAGGCCGTTGACCGCCGTCAGTGCGCTCCAGGTCGCCAGGCCCCAGCCCATCAGTTTGCTGCGCGAGCCAGTGTCGGCCATGCGGCCTAAAGGCAGACCGGCAATCGCATAAACCAGGGTAAACGCGGTACCGACGATCCCCAGTTGAAAGTCACTGAGGTGCCACTCCATGCGGATCGGCTCGATGATGATCGCCGGAATGGTGCGGTCGAAGAAGTTGAACAGGTTGGCAAGGAACAACAGGAACAGAATGCGCCAGGCATTCGCCGCTTGGGTCGAGTTCTGCATGGGTCCGTCTCTTTATTGTTATGAGGGCTTCACTGCCGACGCATCCGAGCCCGGAACCTGCAATCTAGACAGGCGGTGCGTAGCTGTCTGTGATCATTCGTCAAGCTGATAATGAGCCATGGCACTGTAAAGAAACGTAAGCCCTTGATAACGCGGCAATCCCCCGTAAACCGGGGGTTTAGCGGCAAAACCCGGCTACAAAAAAATACTTTCACGCCCCCCCTTCCCAAGTTCATGGCGAAGCCTAGAATAGCCGCCGGATCCGTCCGGATTCGCCGATCAACCCCTTTGATGCCCTCCTAATGTCCGAAGTCAGTCCGTGTCTGAATTGCGGTGCCTGCTGTTCCCATTTTCGCGTGTCTTTTTTCTGGGGTGAATGCGCCTCCTCCGGCGGCACAGTGCCCGATGAGCTGGTGACGCAGATCAGCCCCAGCCGGGTGGCGATGAACGGCACCGACTGCAAATCACCGCGTTGTACGGCGTTGGTCGGCGAGGTGGGCAGTCAGGTGCAGTGCTCGATTTATGAGCAGCGCTCCAGCCCCTGCCGCGAATTCGAATCGTCCTGGGAGAACGGCGAACAGAATGTCGATTGCGACAAGGCCCGCGCCCGCTTCGGCTTGCCGCCCCTCGAGAAGGACTGGAATCAGATCCCCTACGACCAGAGCGCCTGACGCTTAGCGCCAATCGCTATGAGGCTCATGCCGAAATGGTTGGCGCCAATATGCCACTATCGCTTGCACGATAAAAACCGCCTCTATACTCCTCTCATTCGCCTGCGTTTCTGACGCAGAAGGGACGACTTCAGAGACGGGGATGCTATGGAGTGGCTTGGTTTGCAGTTTGTTACCGAGCTGCCGGACGGCGGGCAGGTCATTCTCGATTGCACACACAATCCCTTGCTGGTGCTGGTGGCTTATCTGGTCGCCTGCGCCGCGAGTTTTGCCACCCTCGACATGGCCGAGCGGGTCGGCCATGCCGAAGACCCGGGCTCGCAACGGGTCTGGCGCTGGATCGGCGCCACTTGCCTGGCCGGCGGTATCTGGGCGATGCACTTCATTGCCATGCTGGCGTTCCAGACACCGATCGAAATCCATTACGAACTGGCCACCACCCTGTTTTCCCTGGTGATCGCCCTGCTCGCTTCGTGGCTGGCGATGCACACCCTGAGCGTGCCCCATCCCTCACGGGTGCATTACCTGAAAACCGCCATCGTCATTGGCTTGGGCATCGCCGGCATGCATTACGTCGGCATGGCGGCGATGCACTCGGTGGCCACCGCCTATTACGAGCCGCTGTTGTTCTGCCTGTCGATCGTGATTGCGATCAGCGCCAGTTTCGCCGCGCTGTGGGTCGCCGGTTACTTGCGTGAAGGCAGTGGGCGTTTTCATCAACTGTTCAAATACACCGCCGCGATCATCCTCGGCGCCGGCATCATCAGCATGCATTTTACCGGGATGGCCGCGTTGCATCTGGTGTTGCCCGAAGGCGCCACGCCGACCTTGAGTGCCGAAACCAATCACCTGCAACTGGGCCTGACCATCGCGCTGATCACACTGTTGATTCTCGGCAGCGCGATCAGCGCGGCACTGGCCGACAAGAAACTGCAAAGCAAGGAGCAGGATCTGCGCCGAGTCAATGCCCTGCTCAGCCAGCTCGATCAGGCTCGGATGTCGCTGCAACAAGTGGCCAATTACGACGCCCTGACCAACCTGATCAACCGTCGCGGTTTCAACCAGATCTTCGCCGAGAAACTCAGCCAGAAAACCAGCGAAGGCGGCATGCTCGCGGTGATGTTTCTCGACATCGACCACTTCAAGCGAATCAACGACAGCCTCGGCCATGACGCCGGCGACGCCCTGCTCAAAGTCATCGCCAACCACATCAAAGGCTCGGTGCGCAGCCATGAAGACGTGGTCGCACGCTTTGGCGGTGACGAGTTCTGCATCCTGATCGGCCTGCACGACCGCGAGGAAGCGCGCAGCATGGCGCAACGGATCATGCAGAAAATGAAGGAGCCGATCGAATTGGCCGGACGTCGTATGGTGATGACCACCAGCATCGGTATCAGCCTGTTCCCCGACGACGGCACCAGCTGCGAAGAACTGCTCAAGCACGCCGATCTGGCGTTGTATCAGTCCAAGGGTGCCGGGCGTAACGGCCTGCATTTTTTCAGTTCGAACATGAAGACCCGCGCCAGCCTCGAACTGCAACTGGAAGAGGAACTGCGCCAGGCTTTGCGTGAAGACCACGGGCTGACGCTGTATTACCAACCCATCTTCGAACTGAAGACCGGCCGGGTGACCAAACTCGAAGCGTTGATTCGCTGGCAGCATCCGGTGCATGGCCTGCTGGCCCCGGACCGTTTCATCGCGATTGCCGAAACCAACGGCCTGATCGCCGAACTGGACAACTGGGTGTTGCGCCGGGCCTGCACCGACCTCGGCGAACTGACGCGCCACGGCTGCAACGAACTGAAAATCGCCTGGAACTGCTCACCGCTCAACCTCGCCCGGGAAGAACTGGCCAACGAAATCGAAAGTGCACTGCGCAGCGCTGGCGTCGCGCCGGAACGGCTGGAGTTGGAAGTCACCGAAAACGCCCTGATGGGCAACATCGCCAACACGCTGGTGCTGTTACGGCAGATCCGGGCCCTCGGCGTATCGCTGTCGATCGACGACTTCGGCACCGGATACTCATCGTTGGCCTACCTCAAACGTCTGCCGCTCAATACGCTGAAAATCGACCGCTCGTTCATCCTCGACATTCCTGCGGCGACAGCCGACATGGAGATCGTCCAGGCGATCATCGTCATGGCCCACACCCTGCACTTGCAGGTGGTGACCGAAGGCGTGGAAAGCCTGGAGCAATACGAGTTTCTCGAACGTTCGGGCTGCGACTTCATTCAGGGTTATCTGCTCAGCCGCCCGGTGCCACTGGATGAACTCCGTCCGGTGCTGGAGGAAATCAACCAGCGCAAACACGCGCATGTGGTCAATCCACTGAGTCTGGCGCGCGGTACATGTGTACCAGAGTCGCTGGATCCTTCTGCAAAAAACCCTGCGCCCCATGCAGGCGCATCAGTTGTGCGGCCAATCCGCTGATTGGCGTGGCCGAGCCTTGTTCGCGGGAGAATTTCACCGCCGTATCGAGATCCTTGAGCAGCGTGCGCACGTGCCATTTCACCGGTTCAAAACGGCTCTCGGCCATTTGCGGGGCGAGGATCTGCAACGGTTTCGAATCGGCAAAACCACCGGCCAGCGCCTCGGCAATCAGACGCGCATCGACTCCGGCCTGCTCGGCCAGCGCCACCACTTCGGCAATCACCAACGCGTTGCAGGCAACAATCATCTGGTTGCAGGCCTTGGTCACCTGCCCGGCGCCGATGCCTCCCATGTGCGTGACACGCTGACCGAGGCTGAGCAGCACCGGGCGCACCCGATCCAGATCCGTCACCGCACCACCGACCATGATCGCCAGGCTGCCCGCCTCGGCACCGACCACGCCGCCGGACACCGGTGAATCAAGCCAGGCCATGCCGGTTCTGCCTGCCAGGTCGGCGGCCATCTCGCGAGTAGCCGTCGGTTCGAGGCTGGAGAAGTCCACCAGCAACTGGCCGTTTTTCGCACCTTCAACAACGCCGCCAGTGCCAAACACCACCTCGCGCACCACCGCCGTATCGGCCAGACACAGCATCACCACGTCCGCGTGTTCGCACAGCTCGGCTGGAGTCGCCACCTGCCGGGCGCCAGCTTCAACCAGGGGCGCGCACTTGGCCGGGTTGCGGTTCCACACGGTCAACGGGTAGCCCGCCGCCAGCAAACGGTGGCACATCGGCAAGCCCATCAGGCCGATTCCGGCAAAGCCCAACGAAGGTAGCGTTGACATCATTTTGCCTCTTTTCGATTAAAGATCACCGAATAATGGCCGATTCATGAACGATCAGGAAAGGATTCCCCCGCGCGACGATCAGGCCAAGCCCCTGACGCCCGGGCCAAATACGCGCAGTCAAAGACGCGAGATCCTCTTTCCGTGAGGCTCGATGACAACGGTCGCCGAGCCAACCCTGTCCAGGTATATGGCGCACAATGACTTCTAAAAACAATCCGGCCACTGCGGTATCCGATCTGCCCCTGAGCCCTGCGGCGAACAGCCCGGCTCCGATGAAGCCATTGCCTCCTTCGCGCCCGCTGGGCACTCAGCAATATCTGTATTACACCGAAACCAACACCGACCGCATCCTAGACAACCTGGACGGGCTGCGCGATCTGGTGTTCCCGCGCCCGCCGCACCTGGAAGGCGACAACGAACAGCACAACGACCAGGAATTCCCGTCGGTATGCCTGATCGGCCTCGGTCGCTGCGGCTCGAACATCGCCCTCGACGTCGCGGAGCTGGTGTACAACGCGCGCAAGTTCTACCTCAACGAATTCAACAACGAAGACCGCGCCGCTGACCGGCGTCTGGCCGACAAGGGCTACAGCCCGGCCCAGTGGATCAAGCAGAATCTGCGGATCGGCCCGAACAAGTCGAGCAAACCGGTGTTCCTGGTCGAACCGCTGGTGATGCTCGGCGACCTCGACAAGGACATCGCCGGGCGCATCCGGTTCTCGCGCAAGGGCGAGAAAAGCGGCTTTCTGCGTGACTACAGCAAAATGAAGATCATGGATTTGTCCGAAGTCCATGCCGGTGGCGCCGGTAACGCGCCGATCCTCGGCCAGTACCTGGCCAAGATCATCCTCAACAAGGACACCCAGCGCTTCTCCAGCCCTGACTGGAAAATGATCCACTCGTACCTGATCGACAGCTGCGGCATCAAGGCCAACCAGTCGCGCCTTTACTTCTCGATCTTCAGTGCCGGCGGCGGTACCGGCTCGGGCATGGCTTCGGAATTCGGCCTGGCCCAGCAGCACTCGTACATGAACAAGACGTTCGACACCAAGCCGATGGACGAGCACGACGGCAAGAGCGGGCATTCGTTCGTGTTCGAGCCGATCTTCACCAGCGGCATCTGCGTGCTGCCGAACATTTCCGATCACCGCAGCGAAATGTCCGAGGCGCTACACATCAACGCCGGACGCCTGTTGTGCAAATACCTGTCGGAAGAATGGGATTTCTCCTACAACTTCGCCAATGAAGACAGCAGCGAAGCCAGCGTCATGGGCCGTATTCGCCCTTGGAACGCGATGATGCTGATCTCCAACGACATCATGCGTTACGCCGAAGAGAGCGATGACGGCAACATCCAGAACATTGATGTCAATGCGATGGAAAAGCACGCCAACCAGTACATCTCGCAGCAGATCTTCAACATTCTGACGGCGCAGGCGGTGACCACCGACTACGACCAGAACTACTTCCGTCGCGCCGGCATCGACATCGGCGAAACCATTCGCCTCGACGCCAACGACCTGTTCATGAGCCTGGCCGGCCCGGTGGCGATTGCCTACGCCGAATCGGTGGTGCCGGAAACCCCGCCGCCGAGTAGCGACAAGTTCAAGGTCTTCGACAAAGAGCCGCAGCGCCTGAACATCGACGACCTGTTCTTCCGCTCGATCGACCTGCCGCACTTCAACAAGGTCACCCAGGCCATCGAAGGCATCAGCCTGCTGCCCATCGAATCCAAGCGCTATCGCGCGTCGCTGGAGCAGTACAAGAATTCCGGCTACGACGCCGCCGCACTGCACGACCTGCACTTCTTCAAGAACTGCTCGTCGGTGGTGTCGATCGTTTCGTTGCCGAAAGACTACAAGCTGTCCTACATGGATCTGAACCGGTTGAAGACCCACCTCAACAGCCTGTTCCCCAACACCACGCTCAAGCGTTATGCGCTGGTGATCGGTGCGTCGGCCAACCTGTCGCTGACCACCCTGATCGCCAAGAGTCCGTGCCTGTCGGACGACTTCCTGACCCTGATCGTGGCGTTCATCAAGCGTTGCTTCGCCAAGACCCCGTACCGTTTCGACGAGACCCTGGACAACTCGATCCTCGACTTCATCATTAATGAAGACTTTGACGAAGACCGCATCGACGACCTGCTCAACGAGTTCGAAAACCCGGCGAAGATCCTCGACACCAACTGGTACGCGATCAAGCCGATGTACGAGAAGAAATACCGCGAACTGATCAACGACAAGGACAAGTTTGTTTCGATCAACGACATTCGCCTGTCGCGCGACTGCGTGAAGAAGTCGATCAAGTACCTGCGCGAGATCTACCGTCACCGCATCGGCAAGACCAAGGTTATTTCCCTGAATAACCATACCGGGAAGACTTACTCGGTCTGATTGACGACCGAGTCGCCCCAATCGCTGGCAAGCCAGCTCCCACCGGGTCCATGTGAACACAACCATTTGTGAACACCACACAACCTGTGGGAGCTGGCTTGCCAGCGATGGGGCCCGCAAATTCCCTGAAAATCTCAGCCCTTCCAACATCCAGAAACAATTAAGCAGCCCTCAGGCTGCTCAATAAACTGTTCCCGTTACGTTTACGTCACCGTGAGGCCACGCACGCTTGTGGCCTTTCTCTACGGCAACGTGCCATCACGCTACTCGGCTACACACTTTCCGGCGCACAACGAGCGCACCATCAAGGTGCACACACTCAGGCCTGCGCCCTTTCCTGGACCAGAATCCACGGCCTTACCACCACCGCCCACATCTGCGGATCACGCTCGAAAATATCCAGCGCCCGCGTTTCAGACAGCTTGGCGACCTTGTCTTCGGCCAGCCAGGCGGCGACTTTCTCGCCATCATCCGAGGCCACGGCCTCGGCAGCGGCGATCAAATCCAGGGCCGGGTCGACCCACAATAGGGCACCCTTGGCGAAGAACGGCTCCAGCTCTTTCCAGGTAATAGATGCGGTTTCACCAAGCAGCTTGGCATAGAGGGTGCTAGGTTCTTGATTCATGGGTTTGTCCGGAAAAGAAATCGACGCGAATGATAACGTCGGTGGTTCGGCAGAAAAACCCGGTTGCAAATGGCTTCACCGAACGAAAAGAGCAGGAACGCCAAGGAATGCTGCTGTTTGGGGCATAAGCCCCCCGAAAGCCCCGCCGCAATTCTGTCTTTTTCATTCAAAAATGCGACACCCACAAGTTTTGCCCCCTGGCGCCAGCTTCCCAGGCCAACAACCGGCGCTCTACACTGTACCGGTACAGTTGCCGGGGGCATTTCCGGAGGGTATCGCCAAGATATCTGACCCGGTTCTGCTGCTACGGCGCCAGAACTCAAAAAAATTACAACAGTAAGAGTGGAGCACTATGACTAAGGCTACTAAGCAGATTTCCAAACTGTTTGCCGCTATGGTTCTGGCCGGGGTTGCCAGCCATTCGTTCGCCGCTGACACCATCAAGATCGGTATCGCCGGCCCTAAAACCGGTCCTGTAGCCCAATACGGCGACATGCAGTTCAGTGGCGCGAAAATGGCCATCGAGCAGATCAACGCCAAGGGCGGCGTCGACGGCAAGAAACTCGAAGCCGTTGAATACGATGACGCGTGCGATCCGAAACAAGCCGTAGCGGTCGCGAACAAGGTCGTCAACGACGGCGTCAAGTTCGTGGTTGGTCACCTGTGCTCCAGCTCCACTCAGCCTGCTTCGGACATCTACGAAGACGAAGGCGTGGTGATGATCACCCCGGCTGCCACCAGCCCGGACATCACCGCCCGTGGTTACAAAATGGTCTTCCGCACCATCGGTCTGGACAGCGCCCAGGGCCCTGCCGCCGGTAACTACATTGCCGATCACGTGAAGCCGAAAATCGTTGCCGTACTGCACGACAAACAGCAATACGGTGAAGGCATCGCCACCGCCGTCAAGGCGACTCTTGAGAAGAAAGGCGTGAAAGTCGCCGTGTTCGAAGGCGTCAACGCCGGCGACAAAGACTTCTCCTCGATGATCGCCAAGCTCAAACAAGCCAACGTCGACTTCGTTTACTACGGCGGCTACCACCCGGAGCTGGGCCTGATCCTGCGTCAATCCCAGGAAAAAGGCCTGAAAGCCAAGTTCATGGGCCCGGAAGGCGTGGGTAACGACTCCATTTCGCAGATCGCCAAAGAGTCCTCCGAAGGCCTGCTGGTGACCCTGCCGAAATCCTTCGACCAGGATCCGGCCAACGTTGCCCTGGCAGATGCGTTCAAGGCGAAGAAAGAAGACCCGAGCGGCCCGTTCGTGTTCCCTTCCTACTCGGCGGTTGAAGTGATTGCCGAAGGCATCAAGGCAGCCAAGTCCGAAGACGCAGCCAAAGTGGCCGCAGCCATTCACGCCGGCACCTTCAAGACCCCTACCGGCGACCTGAGCTTCGACGCCAAGGGCGACCTGAAGGACTTCAAATTTGTGGTTTACGAGTGGCACTTCGGCAAACCGAAAACTGAAGTTTCGCCTCAGTAAGGCGCGCCCTGACTGACTGCCAATAAAGCCCACGGCGTGCCGTGGGCTTTGTTTTACGAATGTATGGGCCGCGCTGGCGTGATCCGCCAGTCTCCCCACCTGAAAATCTCAAAACCGTCATCAGCGGTTCGCTGGCAAAACCCGGATTCGAAGTGGATAAAGATCCACGGGGCCGGGCGGGAAAATGACTCCACCAGTGAAATGCGTATCAGGTTTTTAGGAGCGTTGTAATGCCTGACATCTATCACTTCTTCCAACAGCTGGTTAATGGCCTGACCATTGGCAGCACGTATGCCCTGATCGCCATCGGCTATACGATGGTCTACGGCATCATTGGAATGATCAACTTCGCCCACGGCGAGGTGTACATGATCGGTTCCTACGTGGCGTTCATCGCCATCGCTGGGCTGGCCATGATGGGAATCGACAACGTCCCGCTGTTGATGACCGCCGCGTTCATCGCGAGCATCGTCGTCACCAGTTCCTACGGTTACAGCATCGAACGGATCGCCTACCGCCCCCTGCGCGGCAGCAACCGTCTGATTCCGCTGATTTCCGCGATCGGTATGTCGATCTTCCTGCAGAACACGGTTCTGCTCGCGCAAGACTCCAAGGACAAATCCATCCCCAACCTGATCCCCGGCAACTTCTCCATCGGGCCAGGTGGCGCACATGAAGTGCTGATTTCCTACATGCAAATCGTGGTGTTCGTGGTGACCCTGGTCGCCATGCTCGGCCTCACGCTGTTCATCTCCCGCTCTCGCCTGGGTCGCGCCTGCCGCGCCTGCGCCGAAGACATCAAGATGGCCAACCTGCTGGGCATCAACACCAACAACATCATCGCCCTGACCTTCGTCATCGGTGCCGCGCTGGCAGCCGTTGCGGCTGTGCTGCTGAGCATGCAGTACGGCGTGATCAACCCGAACGCCGGTTTCCTCGTCGGCCTCAAGGCCTTCACCGCTGCGGTACTCGGCGGGATCGGCAGCATCCCCGGCGCCATGCTCGGCGGGCTGGTGCTCGGGGTGGCGGAAGCCTTTGGCGCCGATATCTTCGGCGACCAGTACAAGGACGTCGTGGCTTTCGGCTTGTTGGTTCTGGTGCTGTTGTTCCGTCCGACCGGCATTCTGGGCCGTCCGGAGGTTGAGAAAGTATGACTAGGAATCTTAAACAGGCACTGTTCAGTGCCTTGCTGGTGTGGGCCGTGGCCTACCCGGTACTCGGTCTGAAACTGACCATTGTCGGCATCAACCTCGAAGTGCACGGCACCAGCCCGGCCATTCTGGCGACCATCGCCGTGTGCTCGGTGCTGATGTTCCTGCGGGTGCTGTTCAACCAGCAGATCAGCAAGGCGTGGAAATCCTCGCCGGGCCTGCCGTTGATCCCGGCCAAAGCCAGCAACTTCCTGACCCTGCCGACCACGCAACGCTACATCATCATTGCGCTGATCCTCGGTGCACTGGTGTGGCCGTTCTTCGGCTCGCGTGGCGCGGTGGACATTGCCACGCTGATCCTGATCTACGTGATGCTCGGCCTCGGCCTGAACATCGTCGTCGGTCTGGCCGGTCTGCTCGATCTGGGTTACGTCGGCTTCTACGCCGTCGGCGCCTACAGCTACGCGCTGCTGTCGCACTACTACGGCCTGAGCTTCTGGATCTGCCTGCCGATTGCCGGCCTGATGGCGGCGACGTTCGGCTTCCTGCTGGGCTTCCCGGTGTTGCGTCTGCGCGGTGACTATCTGGCGATCGTGACCCTGGGCTTCGGCGAGATCATCCGGCTGTTCCTGCGTAACCTGACGGACATCACCGGCGGTCCGAACGGTATCAGCAACATCGAGAAACCGACGTTCTTCGGCCTGACCTTCGAACGCAAAGCGGCGGAAGGCCTGCAAACCTTCCACGAGTATTTCGGCCTCGAATACAACTCGATCAACAAGGTGATTTTCCTGTACCTGGTTGCTCTGTTGCTGGCACTGGCGGCGCTGTTCATCATCAACCGTCTGCTGCGCATGCCGATCGGCCGTGCGTGGGAAGCGCTGCGTGAAGACGAAATCGCCTGCCGCGCACTTGGCCTCAACCCGACCGTGATCAAGCTGTCGGCGTTCACCCTGGGCGCGAGCTTCGCCGGCTTCGCCGGCAGCTTCTTCGCCGCCCGTCAGGGGCTGGTGACACCGGAGTCGTTCACCTTCATCGAGTCGGCGATCATTCTCGCCATCGTTGTGCTGGGTGGCATGGGCTCGCAGCTGGGCGTGATTCTCGCGGCCGTGGTGATGATCCTGTTGCCGGAAATGATGCGTGAATTCAGCGAATACCGGATGTTGATGTTCGGTGCGCTGATGGTGTTGATGATGATCTGGCGTCCACAAGGTCTGCTGCCGATGCAACGCCCACACATGGAGTTGCGAAAATGAGCCGCGAGATCCTGAAAGTCGAAAACCTGAGCATGCGCTTCGGCGGCTTGCTGGCGGTCAATGGCGTGGCCCTGACCGTCAAGGAAAAACAAGTGGTGGCGCTGATCGGGCCGAACGGCGCGGGCAAAACCACCGTGTTCAACTGCCTGACCGGTTTCTACCAGCCATCGGGCGGCAGCATCCTGCTCGACGGCGAGCCCATCCAGGGCCTGCCGGGGCACAAAATCGCCCTCAAGGGCGTGGTGCGCACCTTCCAGAACGTGCGGCTGTTCAAGGACATGACGGCGGTCGAGAACCTGTTGATCGCGCAGCACCGTCACCTGAACACCAACTTCCTGTCCGGTCTGTTCAAGACCCCGGCGTTCCGCAAGAGCGAGCGCGAGGCCATGGAGTACGCCGAATACTGGCTGGAAAAGGTCAACCTGAAAGAGTTCGCCAACCGTACCGCCGGCACCCTGGCCTACGGTCAGCAACGGCGCCTGGAAATCGCCCGCTGCATGATGACCCGTCCGCGGATCCTCATGCTCGACGAACCGGCCGCCGGCCTGAACCCGAAGGAAACCGAAGACCTCAAGGCGCTGATCAGCGTGCTGCGTGAAGAGCACAACGTGACCGTGCTGCTGATCGAACACGACATGAAACTGGTCATGAGCATTTCCGACCACATCGTCGTGATCAACCAGGGCACACCGCTGGCCGATGGCACGCCGGAACAGATCCGCGACAATCCTGAAGTGATCAAAGCCTACCTGGGGGAAGCGTAAATGCTGCAGTTCGAAAACGTTTCCACCTTCTACGGCAAGATCCAGGCCCTGCACAGCGTCAACGTCGAAGTCCGTCAGGGCGAGATCGTGACCCTGATCGGCGCCAACGGTGCCGGCAAGTCCACGCTGCTGATGACGCTCTGCGGTTCGCCGCAGGCGCACAGCGGCAGCATCCGCTACATGGGTGAGGAACTGGTCGGCCAGGACTCGTCGCAGATCATGCGCAAGAGCATCGCCGTGGTACCGGAAGGTCGTCGGGTATTCGCCCGGCTGACCGTCGAAGAGAACCTGTCGATGGGCGGTTTCTTCACCGACAAGGGCGACTATCAGGAGCAGATGGACAAGGTCCTCGGCCTGTTCCCGCGCCTGAAAGAACGCTTCAACCAGCGCGGCGGCACCATGTCCGGCGGCGAACAGCAAATGCTCGCCATCGGCCGCGCGCTGATGAGCAAGCCGAAACTGCTGCTGCTCGACGAGCCATCGCTGGGCCTGGCACCGATCATCATCCAGCAGATCTTCGACATCATCGAACAACTGCGCAAGGACGGTGTAACGGTGTTCCTGGTCGAGCAGAACGCCAACCAGGCGCTGAAAATCGCTGACCGTGCGTACGTTCTGGAGAACGGCCGCGTGGTCATGCAAGGTACTGGTGAAGCGCTGCTGACCGACCCGAAAGTGCGCGAGGCGTACCTCGGCGGTTGAGGCTTTTCGCTGAACAAAAAAACGGCCTTCGGGCCGTTTTTTTATACCTCACACATCCCCCGTGTAGGAGCTGCCGCAGGCTGCGATCTTTTGACTTTGCCTTTTGCAAGATCAAAAGATCGCAGCCTGCGGCAGCTCCTACAGGGAAGCGCCGTCAGTACGGGTTGCAGTGTTGGGCTACAGCGGTGGCCTGATCGACATACGGACGCGCCGGTTCAAGGTTCCACTCAGGCTTGTTGCGCACTGGCTTGCCCTCGTAGGTTGCCGCCAGATGACAAACCATCTGCCGCCGCAACGACCCGCCATTGACGCTGTACTCGCGCCATTGCGCATCGTCCTTGTGCTTGTTGTACAGCTCGGCAAACATCCGGTCGGTCTGGTCGTCCTTGATTGCCCGCCCGCACGCGGTCGGCACTACCGAGAGCGACCAGGTGTTCGGCCCCAGTTTCGGATCGGGACGCTGCACCCAGGTGCTGGACTCGATGTACTTGTCGCAAAATTTTGGTGCGGCCGGCGTCGAGGTCTGGATGCACGAGAAAGAAGCCTTGGCGACCGGCGTTTTCGGGAAGTCGATCTTGATGATATTGCGATCCTTGCCGGTCTTGGCCTTGTAGTCCTTTTGATTGGCCAACGCATCGTTCAGACCGCGCTGATCGCTGTAGAAGAACGCCAGAATCGGCAGCTCATCGGTTTTCGGGTTACCCAGACGCAGCTCGGTCTGAGTCTGAAACTCGCGGCTGTTGATGACTTTGCGCGCGCCCATGAAATTGCGAAAGGCATCGACCCGCTCTTTGCTGCTCATCGGATTGCGCATGTTGAAACCGCACTGCAACTGATCCTGCTGGCGATTGTTGTTGTACTGGGTGAAGTGCGCGACCCAGGCATTCGGCGTGGTGATCGGTGGTTTCATGGCCTGACAGACTGCTTCGGTCGGGGCGGTGTTCTTGTTGTCGCCACAGCCACGGTCGTTGCGAAAGTCGGTCCAGGCATCGTTGGGAAACGCGCAATAGACATGCACCGGCGTCTCGGGGTCTTTCACCAGATCCCGTGGCGTAATCAGGTAGCCGTTCTGCGTGCTCATGCCGGGGTCTTCATAACTGATGCCGTCGGCGCGCATGAACGAGGCGGCAAACGTGCCCAGCTCCACGGCTTTCGGGCTGGGGTTCCAGACGTCCCACTTTTGCCCCTTGGCCGGATCGGCGCGGTGCGTGCCGCGCACCAGCAGCCCCGAGCAGTCCGATGCGGGGTCCTGCCCGCAACTGTCGACGGTATTGTTATAGAGCTTTTCCACCTTCCTCAGCGTCTCGTCGCATGACTCGGCACTGGCCCATGCCGCATGCACCAACAGCGGCAATACGAGCAACGGGGCGATCCTGTTCAAACGTTTCTTCATGGCTTGCATCTCCTTGATTAGCCAACACACTCAACGCGGGACCGGGTTGCAACCCGAGGCGCGAGTCTCGCTGTCCGACAACGCCGGCCGAAACGGCTCCAGGTTCCATGGCGTCTTGTTGCGGTAATTGACCAGCACGCAGCGCAGTTGCTGACGCATGCTGCCAGCGGACTTTTCGTTGTCGCGCCAGTTGCTGTCCGGCCCCTTGAGGGCGAACAACTGATCGTAAAGAGCGTCGACCTGCTCACCGGGCAAGGCGCGCCCCGCTGCCGTGGGCACAACGCTCAGGCTCCATTCATCCTTGCGGGTGCCGGGGTCGTAACGTTTGACCCAGTTGGCGGAGGCGATGTATTGCGGCACCGGGGCGCCACCCACCACCATTTCGTCGATCGCCTGATCGGCGGCGACATAGCTGAAACGCCGCTCCGCAGGCTGGGTGAAATCCAGGCGCAGGATCGGCACGCTGTAGCCCTGGGCCTGAAGTTTTTTCTGGAAATTGCGCGCGCTGTTCAAGCCGTTCTCCGGTTTCGGTGGCGCCTGATCTCCGCGAGTGGCGAAGTTCTGCGTGCTGTTGACGTTGTAGATAAAGGCATCGATGTACTTCATGTTTTCGCTGCCGTCGTTGCTCGCGGTGGCGTTCTTCAACATGAACTCGTTGACCTGGGCACTGAAGGCAAAGGGGTCCTTGTTGGTGGTGTTCGGGCGCGACTCATGCACGCGGATCATCGCGTGCCAGTCGCTGGGTTTTTCCGCGTTCCACGAACATTGGCTGTACTGGATCGGCCCCTTCATCAGCCCGGTGTATTTCTGCGTCCACTGCTCGGCGGTGGTGACACCCGCCTCGGCACAAGTGCCGTAGGCCAGTGCGGCATTGCGGTTGTTCAGCGTGCCTTGCGCCGCACGCGGCGGTTCGCGGCTGTCGAAGAAGCCGCAGCCATACCACTTGCGCTCCGGCCCGGTACCGCCATCAAACGCATAGATGCAAGTGAAGCCTTGCTCCTTGACCGGCAGCTTCAGCGCCGCTGCATCAGTGGGTGTGCGCAGGATGAAACCGGCCGGGTGAATGAGAATGCGCGTGCTCAGATCCTTGCGAATCCACGAGTAGGACGTCGCGCCGATCTTGATTGCATAAGGGCTGTAATCCCACGGATTGAACGGCCCGTCATTGACCATGCGCAGGGTCACGCCGCTGCAGTAATACAGCCCGCGCGCGGCGCCGGTATCCGGTTCCTGACAGCTGTCCTTGAGGGTGTTGTAGTTGTGGTTGATGCGCTTGAGCGTGTCCAGCGGATCAATCTGCGTCTGCGCGCAAACCGTGCCAGACAGCAGGTGCAGCGTGCAGGCGAGCGTAAAAGATGAAGCCGTGCGCAATAGCACAGCGCGGGCTGAGCGATCCTTCGTCATGAGATACCGTCCTGGTAAATCGGCCTGTGACAGGGGCCGTTGCAATGACTATAGACGCGCAACCACAGAAATCCCCTGTAGGAGCTGCCGCAGGCTGCGATCTTTTGATCTGGCTTCTGGTTTTAAAATCAAAGTCAAAAGATCGTCCGATCGCGGCCCGAGCCTGCGGCAGCTCCTACAGGGTTTTGCATTTTTTTCTGAAAAATTTCGGTGGCGCTGTAACGCATCGCCATGGGCGTTCTCTAGTGGGGTAAGCAAGCGCACTTCGCTTGTAAAACCCAAGCTCAAATCTGGAGAAACATCATGACTGCTACCACTCGTACCCTGTCCGCCGCTGCACTGGTTCTGGCTCTTGGTTCCGCCCTGAGCATGACTGCCGTTTCCAGCGCCAATGCCGCCGACAACAGCAACATGGAAAAATGCTTCGGTGTGGCCATGAAGGGTCACAACGATTGCGCCGCGGGCGCAGGCACCACATGTGCCGGCACCGCGAAAATGGATTACCAGGCCAACTCCTGGAAGTTCGTGCCAAAAGGCACCTGCACCACCACCGAGAGCAAAACCTCGCCGACCGGCTTCGGTCAGATGGAAGCCTTCAAAGCCAAGTCCTGATCCACGACCTGCCCGAGTGACGCTCATGTTCACCCTCAACGAACCTGTCCCACTGCGCACTCGGGCAGCCCTCTGCGGGCTCCCGCCCCGCGCGGGGCTGGGACTCAAGACCGGGCACTTTCGTGAAGTGCTCGGCACCCAACCGGACATCGGTTTCTTTGAAGTCCACGCCGAAAACTACATGGTCGACGGCGGTCCGTTTCATCATTTTCTCGGGTTGATCCGCGAGCAGTATCCGCTGTCGCTGCACGGCGTCGGGCTGTCGATCGGGGCCGAAGGGCCACTGGATCTGCAACACCTGCAACGCCTGCAAACACTGATCGAGCGTTATCAACCGCAAGCCTTTTCCGAACACCTGGCCTGGTCGAGCCACGGCCCGGTGTTCCTCAATGACCTGCTGCCGCTGGCGTATGACACGCCGACACTGAACCGCGTCTGTGAACACATCGATCAAGTGCAGAACAGCCTCAAGCGGCCGATGCTGCTGGAGAATCCAGCGACCTATCTCGGCTTCGAGCGCTCGACCATCGATGAGCCGCAGTTCATCGCCGAGGTGATCCGTCGCAGCGGCTGCGGTCTGCTGCTTGACGTCAACAACGTCTACGTCTCGTGCATAAACCATCGACGCGATCCACTGACCTACCTCGACGCACTGCCTTTGCACGCCGTCGGCGAGATTCACTTGGCCGGGTTCGCCGAAGATGCCGACAGCCTCGGCGACCGCTTGCTGATCGATGATCACGGCGCGCCGATTGATGACGCAGTCTGGGCGCTATACCGACAGGCGCTCGAACGCGTTGGCCCGGTGGCAACCTTGATCGAACGGGACAATCACCTCCCGACGTTCAACGTGCTGCTGGCCGAGGCGCAGCAGGCCGAAGCGTTGCTGCGGCGCTCAAGGAGTCAGCCATGAGCACTCAAGCCGACTTCAGCGCCGCCCTGCTCGACACTCGCCTGCCCTGCCCCGCTGGCCTGTGCAGCGCCAACGGCGCAGATCCTGCCAGCCGTTTTGCGGTGTATCGCAATAACGTGCAAGGCTCGTTGATCAACGCGCTGGCCGACAGTTATCCGGTGGTGCAGCAGTTGGTCGGCGAGGAATTTTTCCGTGGTATGGCCGGCATTTTCATCCAGCAGCAGCCGCCGCACAGTCCGTTGATGAGCCGTTATGGTGACGGACTGGCGGACTTCATTGATGCATTCGAACCGGCGGCCGGGGTGCCGTATCTCGCCGATGTCGCACGGCTCGAACGCTTGCGCACACTCGCCTATCACGCCGCCGATGCGGCAACAGTCAGTGCGCAACAGATCAGCGCTGCACTGGCCGATCCGCAAACACTGGCCGAACTGCACATCGCCCTGCACCCCTCGCTGCACCTGCTCGACTCCGCCTACGCAGTGGTTTCGATCTGGGCCGCGCACCAGCAAGACACCACACTGGCGGGTATCGATATTCATCAAGGGCAACACGCACTGGTGCTGCGCAACGGTCTGGAGGTCGAGGTCTTTGCCCTCGATTACGGCGCCAGCGTATTCATCCGCCATCTGCTCCATCACCGACCGCTGCTGCAAGCGGCGCAAGACAGCCCGCCCTTCGATCTGCCGCAGACCCTCGCCCTGCTGATCGGCCACCATGCCATCACCGACCTGAACAACAAGGTATCGCCATGAACAACCTCATCACTCGCGCCATCGGGCTAATGGAAAAGATTCCCCACAGCCTGATCGCCTGCATCGCACGGTTCTCGATTGCCGCGGTGTTCTGGAAGTCCGGGCAGACCAAGGTCGAGGGACTGGCCATCGACTTGGTCGACGGCACCTTTCAACTCGGCTGGCCACGCTTGGCGGACTCGACGATTCCGTTGTTCCAGAGCGAATACACTGTGCCGCTGCTGTCACCGGAAATCGCCGCGCACATGGCAGCGTTCGCCGAACACTTTTTTCCGGTGCTGATATTGATCGGCTTCGCCACGAGATTTTCGGCGCTGGCGCTGCTGGGCATGACGCTGGTCATCGAGGTGTTCGTCTATCCCGATGCCTACCCGACCCATGGCACCTGGGCGGCGGTGTTGCTGTACCTGATGGCGACCGGGCCGGGCAGATTGTCGATTGATCACCTGATCGCCAGTTACTACAAACGCTGATGTCTGATGTCTCTGATGTCTGATGTCTCTGATGTCTCTGTAGGAGCTGCCGAAGGCTGCGATCTTTTGATTTTTAAGGTCAAAAGATCGCAGCCTTCGGCAGCTCCTACAGAGGTATCACGGGTATCACGGGCATCGTGGTCAATGCGCCAGGCGATCCAGCGCCTCGCCGCTGCGTTTGAACCAGCCAATCAGATAATCCGCCAGCACCTGCGTGCGTTTGGGCAAGCCGCCCTGGTATGGGTGCACCAGATACATCGGCATCCGGCGCGTCTGAAAATCGCGCAACAGCCAGCGCAACCGGCCGTCAGCCAGTTCCGTTTGCAGCAGATACGACGGCAACCGTGCGATACCGGCGCCGGCCAGGGCGGCTTTCTTCAGCAGGTTGTAATGGTTGCTGGCGAACGGCCCCGACACCCGCACCCGGAGCAATTCGTGCTGTTGGTGATACAGCCATTCTTCACGGCCACTGTAATGACTGTTGAGCAGGCAGCGGTGTTCGGCCAGCTCCTGCGGGGTCAGCGGTTCGCCGAATTGTTCAAGGTATATCGGGCTGGCGCAGGTCAACTCCTGCCACGCCAGCAGGGGTTTGGCCACCAACCGCTCGTCATTGGCCACCTCGGAGCGAATCGCCAGATCGAAGCCGTCCCGGGACAGGTCGCGATAGTGGTTGTTCAGCTCCAGCTCGATCTGCACCTCGGGATACTTCTGCGAGAACTCCAGCAGCAAGCCGTCAAAAAACGTTTCCCCCAGCGATACTGGCACCGTCATCCGCACCGGACCGGCCATGTCGTCTTTCAAACGCGCCAACGCCTGACGTGCCCGCTCCACTTGCACCACCAGCGCCTGGGCTTGCGGCAACAATGCGGCGCCCGCCGCTGTCAGGGTCAAGCGGCGCGTGGTGCGTTGCAGCAACACCACGGAAAACTGTGCTTCCAGCTGACTGATGCGTTTGGACAACTGGCCCTTGCTGCAACCCAGTTGCTGTGCCGCCAAGGTAAAACTGCCGGCCTCGATCAACACCGCGAACGCCGCCAGATCATCCATTTCGCTCATGGATTGTTTCCATTTGAAAACCAAAGGTTGCCTATTAGTGCGCTTATCCGCGGAAAAAACCACTCTAGACTGAAACCTCGTTCAACCCATTGAGGAACAGTCCCATGAAGATTCTGTTGATCGGTGCCGCCGGCACCATCGGTTCGGCCGTGGATAAAGAGCTGAGCCAGCGTCACGAAGTGATTCGTATCGGTCGCAGCAGCGGCGACTTCCAGGTGGACATCAGCGACAGCGCATCGATTCGCAAACTGTTCGAGCAAACCGGCAAGTTCGACGCGCTGATCTGCGCCGCCGGCAACGTTACCTTCGCCCCACTCGGCGAGATGAACGCTGACAGCTTCGCCCTCGGCCTGAAAGACAAACTGATGGGCCAGGTCAACCTGCTGCTGATCGGCCGCGAATATGCCAACGACGGCGCCTCGTTCACCTTCACCACCGGCGTGCTCAGCCACGACCCGATCCGCTCCGGCGCCTCGGCAGCACTGGTCAACGGCGCCCTGGACAGTTTCGTCAAAGCCGCCGCCATCGAATTGCCGCGTGGCTTGCGCGTCAACTCGATCAGCCCGACCGTGCTGCTGGAAGCGATGGGCAGCTACGCCCCGTACTTCCGTGGCTATAAGCCGGTTCCGGCAGCCGATGTGGCGTTGGCCTACGCGAAAAGTGTCGAAGGCCTGCAAACCGGTCAGACCTTTCACGTCAACTGAAGACCGCGCAGGCAGGGGTGCATCAGCGGGCCACTTCGGCTCCTGCGGTGCGCCCGCCCGCACGTTCGCGCAACCAGCGCTGCACCGGCCGTTCGAACCAGTAATGACATAGCAGGCTGCTGCCGATCAGCACGGCAAAGAACAGCAGCAGGCTCCACGGCTGATAAAACACGGCGCGTCCGGGCAGGAATTTATCAGCCAGCAGGGCCGCGACAATCTGTAGCGGAAAGTGCAGCAGGTAGGAGGCATAGCTGATGTCGCCAAGCCAAGACAAACGGCGCGCCAGCGGCTGCAACCATGGGTGGCAAGCCGCGACGGCAACGATGGTCAGCGGGAACAGCACGGCAAACCTGATGCGCTGTGATTGCGCCTCAGCGCTGCCGATCCACCACCAGCCCGCCACACAAGCCAACACCAGGCCGACAGCGACCCAACGCAGATCAAAACGCCGCAACAACCACTCCACGGCGATGTAACCCAATCCACCACAGAAAAAACCAAACACTCCGAGGCTGATTTTGTACTGCGCCGGAAACACCCACAGGCTCACGGCAATCAGCAACGCGCTGATCAGCAGCGGCGCCGGTGAGTAACGCCACAGCAGGAAAAACCCTGCGTAAAGCAACACTTCCACCGATATCGACCAGGCCGGGCCGTTAAATGACCAGCCCTGCTCAAGCCCCCAGGCCGGCGCCAGAAACACATTGAGGAGCGCGTGCCAGGCATCGTTGAACGGGTAAACAAACGCGTTGCCGGTGTGCGCGCTGTAGATTTTCTGCAGCATGGCTACCGCCAAAAAAGTCGCCAGGTGCAAGGGATAGATCCGGCTGAAACGTTCGCTGAAGAACTGTTTTCCGCTGATTTCGCGTTGCGCCAGCGCTCGGGCGAACAACCAGAAAAAAATGAATCCGGAAAGACTGAAGAACAGCGATACGGCATCACCGCCATGCCGGTAGAACAATGAAAACAGGCTGTACAACGGCTGGTCTTCACGTTGTAACGGACCGGGTACTGCGCCTTGAAAAAAGAAGTGCTGCCAATGCCAGAACACTACCGCCAATGCCGCGATGCCGCGCAGGGCGTCCAGCGCGTACAGCCGCTCAGGGAATACCGAAGGGTTTTGCTTCATGCACCATCAATCCATGCCCGCACAGGTACGCCACTATGCTGGCGGGTAACGGGCAACTCAATAGCCAGCCTGAACCGGCCACTCAAGTCTTGTGATCGACGGTCAGCCTGCGTAACGTGGCGGCACTTGTCTGGAGAGCCGAAGATGCGTGTTGCCCGTTCGTTGATCGTTGTTGCCCTGCTGCCATTGTTCGCCGCCTGCCAATTGCTCGATGGCCCGCGCGAAAGTGCGTCCCATGTCGGGCAATCCCGGATGCAGGGGCAGTTGACCGCAGCCGACGGCAAGCTGGTGTTCCAGCCGTGTGGCGAACAACGTCAGTACGTGGTCAATGACATCGGCGGCACCAGCGTGCTGCAAGAGGCCGCGACCCTCGCCGATCAGCAGGGCAAGCTGTTTGCCGATGTACGCGGGAAGATCGCCGGCGACCGCCTCGACCTCGGTCAGTTGTATCGCGTCGAGCGTTCCGGCACCGCGTGCGATGACCCGAATTTCAAACTGTTGATCCTGCGCGCCGCCGGCCACGGTCCCGAGTGGAACGTCAAAGTCAGCGGCAAGGGCATGGTCATCGACAGTGAAGGCCAACCGGCGCTGGCCGTGCCGTATGTCGAAGAACAACTGGGCGACGGCCGCTTCAACCTCAGCAGCGAAGCCAACAACCAGCGCATCGAGTTATGGGTCGCGCCGCAACGCTGCATCGACAGCAGCACCGGCAGCGTGCAGCACATGAGCGCCGAGTTGCGCATCGACGGCAAGGTCGAGCGTGGTTGCGGGTATTTCGGCGGATCGCGCAACGACTGAGCGTTTTAGCCTCACCGGATCCGGCCTTTGCGGCTTATAATCGCGGCCTTCAAACGCCCTGGCGCAGTTGTGCGCCCCGCGAATCCGGATCCTCGCCATGTTACGAATCACCGAACTCAAGCTGCCAATCGACCATCCCGAAGAAGACCTGCGTGCCGCCATCGTGCAGCGTCTGGGCATCGCCAGCGATGACCTGCTCGATTTCACCTTGTTCAAGCGCAGCTACGACGCACGTAAAAAGTCCTCCGAACTGTGCTTCATCTACACCATCGACCTCACCGTGCGCGACGAGGCCAAGGTGCTCGGCAAGTTCGCCGACGACCGTAACGTCAACGTGGCGCCGGATGTCAGCTACAAATTCGTCGGTCAGGCGCCGAGCGACCTGAACCAGCGCCCGATCGTGGTCGGTTTCGGCCCGTGCGGGATTTTCGCCGGCCTGTTGCTGGCACAGATGGGCTTCAAGCCGATCATCCTCGAACGTGGCACCGAAGTCCGTCAGCGCACCAAGGATACCTGGGGTCTGTGGCGTAAAAGTGTGCTCAACCCCGAGTCCAACGTGCAGTTCGGCGAAGGCGGCGCGGGCACGTTCTCCGACGGCAAGCTGTACAGCCAGATCAAGGATCCGAAGTTCCTCGGCCGCAAAGTCCTGCACGAATTCGTCAAGGCCGGCGCGCCGGAAGAAATTCTCTATGTCAGCAAACCGCACATCGGTACCTTCCGTCTGACCGGCATGGTCGAGACCATGCGTGAAGAGATCCGCGCCCTGGGCGGCGAAGTACGTTTTCAGGAGCGCGTCACCGATGTGCTGATCGAAGACGGCCAACTGGTCGGCGTCGAGCTGGCGAGCGGTGAAACCCTGCATTCGAAACACGTAATCCTGGCCCTCGGCCACAGTGCCCGCGACACCTTCCGCATGCTCCACAGCCGTGGAGTGTTCATGGAAGCCAAGCCGTTCTCGGTGGGCTTCCGCATCGAACACCCGCAGTCGCTGATCGACCGCGCGCGGCTGGGCAAGTACGCCGGCCACCCGAAACTCGGTGCCGCTGACTACAAACTGGTGCACCACGCCAAGAACGGTCGTTCGGTCTACAGCTTCTGCATGTGCCCGGGCGGCACCGTGGTCGCGGCGACGTCCGAGCCGAACCGCGTGGTCACCAACGGCATGAGCCAGTACTCGCGTAACGAGCGCAACGCCAACTCCGGGATCGTCGTCGGCATCACCCCGGAGGTCGATTACCCGGGCGGCCCGCTGGCCGGTATCGAGTTGCAGGAGCGTCTGGAGTCCCACGCGTTCATCCTCGGCGGCAGTGATTACAAGGCCCCGGCGCAACTGGTCGGCGACTTCATCAACGGCACCCCGTCCACCGAGTTGGGCGAAGTCGAGCCGTCGTACAAACCGGGCGTGGCCCTGGGCGACCTGGCCCTGGCGCTGCCGGACTTTGCCATCGAAGCGATTCGTGAAGCGTTGCCGGCGTTCGAGAAGCAGATTCGTGGCTACTCGCTGCACGATGCCGTACTGACCGGCATCGAAACCCGCACCTCGTCGCCGCTGCGCATCACGCGTAACGAATCGCTGCAGAGCATGAACGTCAAAGGTCTGTTCCCGGCCGGTGAAGGCGCGGGTTATGCGGGCGGGATTCTGTCGGCGGGTGTGGACGGGATTCGGATTGCCGAGGCCGTGGCGCGGGATATCCTCGGTCTGGAAGCCTGATCAGCCAAATCTGCAAAACGCGCAATCCTGTGGGAGCTGGCTTGCCAGCGATGACGGACTCAGATTCGACATTGATGTTGACTGACAATCCGCTATCGCTGGCAAGCCAGCTCCCACAGTGGTTTTCGGTGTATCAGATATTCGCGCGCAACACCGAGGTCGGCAACGGCTCACCTTTCTCGGCACTCGCCGCCACCGCTGCAATCAATCCCTCCAGCTCATAGCCCTGCGCCTTGAGCCACGCCTGATCGTAATACGTGTCGGCATAACGCTCGCCGCCATCGCACAGAATCGCCACGATCGACCCCGACTCCCCCGCCGCTTTCATCTGCTGCGCCGCCATCAGCGCGCCGATCAGGTTGGTGCCGCTCGACCCGCCGACATGCCGTCCCAGACGCTGCGCCAGATAATGCATGGCCGCCAGCGACAAGGCGTCCGGCACCTTGACCATCGCATCGATCACCTGCGGCAGGAACGACGCCTCGACCCGGGGCCGACCGATGCCTTCGATCCGCGAACCGCAGTCCAGGCGCAGGCTCGCGTCGCCCGTCTGGTAGTAATCGAAGAACACCGAACGCTCGGCATCGGCGCACAACACCCGGGTGCAATGCTGGCGATAACGCACGTAGCGGCCGAGAGTCGCGGTGGTGCCGCCGGTGCCGGGGCTGGAAATCAGCCAGCTCGGTTCCGGATGTTTCTCGAAACGCATCTGCTGGAAGATCGACTCGGCGATGTTGTTGTTCGCCCGCCAGTCGGTGGCCCGCTCGGCGTAGGTGAACTGATCGATGAAGTGACCGCCATGCTCGCGGGCCAGACGTTCGGACTCGGCGTAAATCTGCGTCGGATCCTGAACCAGATGGCTCTGGCCACCGTAGAAGGCGATCTGCGCGATCTTTTCTTTCGAAGTGGTCGCCGGCATCACCGCAATGAACGGCAAGCCAAGCATGCGCGCGAAATACGCTTCGGAAATCGCCGTCGAACCGCTGGACGCCTCGATCACCGGCGCGCCGGGCTTGAGCCAGCCGTTACACAACGCGTACAGGAACAACGAGCGCGCCAGACGGTGCTTGAGGCTGCCGGTGGGATGGCTCGACTCGTCCTTGAAATACAACTCGATGCCTGCAAACCCCGGCAGCGGCAAGGGGATCAGATGGGTGTCGGCGCTGCGCTGGAAGTCCGCTTCGATGATGCGGATCGCTTCGCGGGCCCACTGGCGGTTGTCGCTCATGGTCATGTTCTCGTTGATTCGGGCAGGAATTGCCTCGTCACAGGCTCAGCTCTCAAGCATAGGAAAAAACCTGCAGGCCTCACAGATACAGCTGAGGCTCAATTCATCCACCAACTGCCAGGTTCTGTGCAAATGGGTATCAGGCTTTTTCAGTAACGGCGCAGAACCTTTCCTCCCGTTCTCTGCGCTGAAGCGGCCTGCTCGAATCCCTGCCTGAGCAATAGCGAACAATCCGCACTTAATCAAAGATCCGTCCTACAGCCAGCCTTTGTCCGCTTCGTTAACGTCGTGCAGCCCTTTCAAGGGCCTGTCGATGGATGAACGAAAGGACGCTCAGTGGCTCGCAACAAGGACATTCCCCGGGTCCCCAACCCACCGGCGGGCGACGGTCATCACGTCACCTGGCGCTACATGACGGCCACCGAACTGGCCGAGCGCGAAGCCCGGCAGAACGCTTACGACGCCATGCTGGCTCGGCAGGAGGCCTTTGAGCGCAGCCGCGAGGTAGCGGCGAAAAAGCCGGATCCGGTGCGTGCCGGATGCGTGTTCGCCAAGTCCTGCAAATTGCCGGACGCGATCATCGACTACGCGAATCCTTCGGGGATGGTGCCGACCGACAGCCTCAAGGATTACGGCGAGCTGATCCTGCTGGGTGCACGCGAAAGCGATGAAACCGGCGGCATTGCCCTGAAGAAAATCGGCGCCGCAGCCATTCCCGCCGGGCTCGGCAGTTTCGCCCTGGCCGGCGCCGCCTTTGAGGCGCTACCCGCCATCGCCGCCGGAACGGCCACCGCCACCCTGGCAGGACTGGTGGCGCTGCTCATGCCTTCCAGCCTCGGCGACAGCGCACTCTATAGCGACGAGCAACTGCGCAGCCTCAAACAGGCCCGTACCCGCGTGCGCCTGCGCGTCGAACAACAGGTCGACGGCAGTCTGCGGGGCTACGGCTTCTACACCGGCAGGAATCGCGATTGGGAAATGGTCGATATCGTGCAGTTCAGCACGCGCGGCGACCGGTTCGTCGCCGACCTGGGTGAAGGCGTCGAACTGATCTGGACGCCGGCGGTGGATGGCTCGGACGTTCTCGGTATTCCGGCGCTGGAGGCTGCACCGCAAGCACCGCACATCTGGGTTTATCCGCCGACGAAAGCGGCGGACGGGATTCTGGTGAATCCGGTTTATCCGCCGGAGTATCGGGATTTCATTCTGGTATTTCCGGCGGATTCGGGGGTAAAACCGTTATACGTTGTACTGAGTACAGAACGCAAAGGCTTGGCACCTGCTGGTCATAGCTACCATAAACCGCCGACTACGGAGCAAATCACCGCATTTCCAGACTTGAAAAAAGTTAAAGACAAAAATCCGGTTCAGGGTGGAGGTGGACTTCGTAAGCGCTGGACAGATGCCAAAGGAAAGAAAATTTACGAATGGGATTCAAGGCATGGGGAGTTAGAAATGTATCGAAGCGATGGAGCACACCTGGGAGCCTTCGATCCCCAAACAGGTGAACGACGCGAAGGCCCTTTAAAAGAAAGAAGCATTAAAAAAAGGTATCTGTGAGGAAGAAATGGGACTGGAACTAAGACTTGAGTGGTACGACACGACAACCCTGCAATTTCAGGGCGAGGAGACGTCAAAAGATCTGGGAGATGATGAATCAGTATTGAATGCCTTAGGTATTCCAGTGGATGGCAACATCAACAATGGCAGCTTCAACGTCGTCGAAAATTGGGTTGCTACCATTCAGCCGTACTTTCAACATCGCATCGCTCTGAATACTAACGACTATCAAATTTCGTTTGACTACAGTTGATATCGATAAACAGGTTGTTTGACCTCAATGCGCTACCTTTCGATCACCGGTTTTTTTCCCGATGTAGTTCAGGACGACTCTTTGCAGTTCGAGCTGGAGATCACGAGCAGCGAGATGAATGAAAAAATCGCCCTGCTCATAGAGTCCAAGCCTCTTGGTGAGGTTGAACCCGGCGAGTTGCTGTTGAATCAAGATCAGATACCCGCGCTAGAGAACCTTCTGAATGTCAGATTCCCGAAGGGTCTGGAATATTTCATGGGCACCTGTGCCCAGCATTGAGCGAGCGAATTGAAACAAACAAAAAACCCCGACCAGTCACCTGATCGGGGTTTTGTTTTACCGCTCGTTGCCGCTTAGTGCGAAACGCGGCTGGTGCCACCGACGGTGGAGATGCGTACGCGCTCACCGACACGGAATACTTCGTTTTCCTGAACCTGTTGCACGTAGGCGCGCATGCTGCCGTCGTCTTCGCGCACGGTGATTTCCACGCCTTGGGTGCGGGTCAGGCCTTCTTCGGTGGCCGAACCGATCAGGCCGCCGGCCACGGCGCCGATGACCGCCGCAACGATGCTGCCCTTGCCGCCACCGATGGCGCTGCCGCCGACACCGCCGACCACTGCGCCTGCAGCGCCGCCGATCGGGGTCTTGGTGCCTTCGATTTTCACCGGACGCAGGGATTCGATGGTGCCCATGCGAATCGTCTGCACACGACGCGCTTCGTCACGGGAGTAGGAGTCACCGGTCAGGCTCGACTGGCAGCCGGTCAGCAACATCGCCATCGTGGAAAAAGAAGCAACCAGCAGAACAGACTTACGCATAGCATCAACTCCAAAAGAACAGGTGTTCATTAAACCCCGCTGCTTGACGCCTGTCACGACGCAGCCCGGATAAACTTGATTTTATTCAGGCCCGGTACAGGCACCTGCAGACCCACCCAACAGTAGCGCCAAATCGCCCAATCCGCCCTGCCAACCCAAGGATTTTCATGGATTACCTGATCATTTTCGTCACCACCGTCGCCGGTCTGTACTTCCATGGGTGGCTGTACGTGCGGATCAAACGCTGGATGGATCGTGATCTGGCCCTGTCGCTGGCGGGCAAGGATGAAGACAAACGCGCCTTCATGCTGCAACGACTGGCCGATGCCCGCGTGCAGAAGATCAAGCGTCGGGAGCTGCCGAAGTGGCTTGAGGCCGCTGCGGCAAGCTATCCCGCTCGGTAGACTGCTTAAGGCGCCAGACGTTCAAGAATCCAGTCGGCACCCTGCTGACGGTAGTTCAGGCGATCGTGCAGACGACTTGGACGGCCCTGCCAGAACTCGATGCGCTCAGGCAGCAGGCGATAACCGCCCCAGTGTTCCGGACAGTGCGGTTGCGTATCGCTGAAACGCTGCTCGGTGGCCTTGAGCAGCTCTTCCAGTTCGCCGCGCCCGTTGATCACCCGGCTCTGCGGTGAAGCCCAGGCCCCGAGCCGACTGCCCAGCGGACGCACCTGATAATAAGCATCGGACTCCGCAGGCGTGACTTTCACCACACGCCCTTCGATGCGCACCTGGCGCTCCAGGGTCGGCCAGAAAAACGTCATGGCAGCCAACGGGTTGGCCGCCAGATGCTGGCCCTTGGCGCTGTCGTAATTGGTGAAAAAGGTGAAGCCCTGCTCGTCCAGGCCCTTGAGCAGCAGAATGCGGCAGTGCGGGCGACCGTCCGCATCGACCGTGGCCAGGGTCATGGCGTTGGCCTCCACCGGCGCCTGTTCGGTTTTCACCGCATCGGCAAACCACTGGTGGAACAACGCAAAGGGTTCAGCCGGGGCTTGCGCCTCGGTCAGACCATCCCGGGTGTAATCACGACGCATATCTGCCAGAGCCTGGGTCATGGCGCATTCCTTTTCGTTAGCGGATCACTGCTTGGAAGTATCGCTGGCGGCAACTTTCTTGTCAGTCGTCGCGGCTTTGGCCGGAGCGGTTTTCTTGGCTGGGGTTTTCGCCGGAGCCTTGGTCGCCGCCTTCTTCGCTGGTGCCTTGGCAGCGGCTTTCTTCGCCGGAGCCTTTTTGGTTGCAGGTACGGCGGCCTTCGAAGCGGCCGGCGCCGGGGTTACCGGTTTGGCTGCAGGCTTGACGTCCTGTGCGGCAAGCATCGTGGTCGGTGCGGGCGCTGGCATGTTGTATTTGCTCAGCAAGGCCACCATGGTGTTCTGCGGGGTCACCAGCAGTTCGACGCGACGGTTCAGGGCACGGCCTTCGGCGCTGTCGTTGGCCGCACGCGGGGCATCGCCACCCATGCCGCGCAGCATCAGGCGATCACGCTGCAAGCCGCTCAGGCGGAAGATTGCCGCCACGGACTGAGCACGCTCCTGGCTGAGTTTGACGTTGGCCGGCGCGGCGCCAGTGTTGTCGCTGTGACCGAGCACCAGGACAGCGGTTTTCGGGTCAGCTTCGAGGATTTTCGCGACATTGGTGAACGGGCTGAGGGTCACCGGCAACAGCATCGCTGGACGTTTCGGGTTGAACGAGCCTTCAACCGGCGCGATCACCACCAGAACGTTGTCGCGGCGCTCGAGTTGCAGATTGCTGTCCTTGATCGCTGCACGCAGGCGTGGCTCGTAGTCATCCAGCCAGGCCTGGGTGACTTTCGGGTCAGGCATCGGCACCACTTTGGCCGTGGACTGATCCTTGCCGCCGAACGGCCACCACCACTTTGTGCCGGTGTCAGCATCGGCCTTGGCCACTACCGCCGGTTTTGCTTCTGGTTTGACTTCGGGTTTCACGTCGGCCTTGGCCGCCGCGTCATCGGAGCTGCCGAACGGCCAGTACCAGTGGCTGCTGCTTTCAGTCTTGGCCACAGGTGCGGTCGCGGCAGGCTTGAGCGGCGCCGGGGCTGCGACAGAGGCCGGGGCTGGGGCCGGCTCTTTAGCCGCCACTTTGTCGGAAGAGCCGAACGGCCACCAACTGCCGCCGTCCGCATCGTTTTTAGGAGTCTGTGCGCAACCGGTGATCGCAACACACAGGGCCAGGGCGAGAGTTTTTTTGGATGACATTGAAAATCCACAAAGTGAAGTAATGAAAGATCAGAGCTCTTTTGCCCGGATAAACAGACGCTTTGAATCAAAAAACCGGATCTGGTTCCAACCCTGGAACCTCATGTAACGCTTTACAGACAAGTGGCAAGTACCCGCGCCAGTTGCTGCGCGCGCGGATCCATCAAGACGTACGGCCCAAGGGTATTTGTCACAAAACCGAACGCGACATCATGCTCGGGATCAGCAAAACCCACCGAACCGCCCGCCCCCGGATGACCAAACGCCCGCGGGCCGAGGCCATAGGTGGCGTTCGCCATGTCCGGCTGATCGAGCATGCAGCCCAGGCCGAAACGGGTGCGGGTCAGCAGGGTCTTGTCTTCGCCGTAACTGTGTTCGCGGGTCAGTTCTTCGAGCATTTCGCTTTCGAGCAGGCTGCCATCGAGCAAGCCAGCGTAGAAACCGGCCAAGCTGCGCGCGTTGCCATGACCATTGGCGGCAGGCTGCTGCATGCGCCGCCATTCCGGTTTGTTGGTGCTGGTGAGCACCGACGGCGGATTGGTGAAGGCACGGGTGGTCATGGCGGTCGGTTCGCGCATGGTCACCTGCAACAGGCGCTGGGCCGCGGCATCGCCGACGTTGCCCTTGCCCCGAGCGATGTGCGCCACGCGGTGGAATTCTTCGTCCGCCAGACCGACGTGGAAATCCAGCCCCAGCGGCCTGGCGACGCGGGCTACGATGGACTCGCCCGGCCCACGACCGTCAGCACGGCGCAGCAACTCGCCGACCAGCCAGCCATAAGTGATGGCGGCATAGCCGTGACCGGTGCCCGGCGTCCACCACGGCGCTTCGGCTGCGAGTGCGTCGACCATGGTTTGCCATTCGTAGAGGGCGGCGGGCGCCAGCAACTCGCGCAGGGCCGGCAGACCGGCCTGATGGCAGAGCAATTGGCGCAGGGTGACCGATTCTTTGCCGGCGGCCGCAAATTCCGGCCAGTAGCGGGCAACCGGTGCATCCAGTTGCAGCTTGCCTTCGGCCACCAGTTGCAGCGCGGTGACCGCAGTGAACGTCTTGGTGCAGGAAAACAGGTTGGCGATGGTGTCGCTGTGCCAGGCCTCGGCGCCGTCCTTATCGGCGGTACCGGACCAGAGGTCGAGGACGGTTTCGCCGCCGACCTTGATGCACAGGGCTGCGCCGCGCTCCTGGGGATCGTCGAACAGTGCCGCGAAAGCCTCGCGCACCGCTTCGAATTGAAGCTCGTAATGGCCCTGAATCTGCACCCGCAACTCCCCCGCGAAAACGCTCTACAAAGTGGCCCGCATTGTTCCAGCCCTTGAGGGATTTGGGAACAGCTGCGGGCCGGGTGGTCATTTCAAAGCAAAATCAAAAGATCGCAGCCTGCGGCAGCTCCTACAAAATTCCATTCCCTGTAGGAGCTGCCGAAGGCTGCGATCTTTAAGGCATCAAACCTCAGTGACCATTGCCCGAATGCCCACCCGCATGCCCGGCCCCCGGGCCTTTGCCGGCTTCACCCTTGCGCCCTCCTTCAGCCTCATGACCGGCGGCGGCCGCTTTCTCAGCCTCCTTGCCCAACTGATCGATCGCCTGCAAATTGCTCTTGCGTACCGCCTCGACAAAGCCCTGATACGGCAGATCGGTAATCCCTACAAGACCGAAGTGCCCGTTCTCGCCATCAAGCAGACGCCCGGTCACCGGTTGATCCAGATACTGGAACCAGTGCACGCCGACAATCGACGGCTCGCTCAGCGCCTGCTTGAGGAAGTTGGCATACGCCGGGCCACGGTCTTCTTCCTTGGCCAGTTGCGTCACGCCACCCCAGAACGGGCCACGATCACTGGAGCCGAAGTTGAATTCGGTGATCAGCACCGGTTTGTCGAGGGCACGCAGGGCGGCGAAGTCATAGCCGTCCTGCGGTTTCAGCGTATACAGGTTGAAACTCAGCACGTCGCAATACTGCGCGCAGGACGCCACCGCTTCCGGGGTGCTGGTGGCGAAACGGCCACCGAGCAGCAACTGATTCGGCGCGTGCCATTTCAGCGAATCGGAGATGGTCTTGAAGTAGGTGTCGGCGAACACCTTCTGGAAGTATTTGAAGTCGTTTTCGATTTCCGGGTGCTCCGGATTCGGCATTGGCGGCACGAACCCCGGATCCTCCATCAACTCCCACGCCGGCAGATCAATGCCCCAGGCTTTCGACAGGCCCGCCTGGTTGCGGTACTTGTCGCGCAGCTGCTTGAGAAACGCGCGTTTGGCCGGCACGTCGGTGGTCATTTTCAACGTGCCATAGGCCAAGGCATAGCGCGACTGCGGATCATCGCCCGGACCGGCCCAGGCCAATTCGTTGTCGGCGTAGTAACCGATCAGCCACGGATCATCACGATGATCGCGGGCGGCGATGGCCACGGCACGCTCGGTGGCCATGGCGAAACGCGGGTCGAACGGATCAGGCATGCCGCCCCACCAGTCGCTGCCGGTGCTGATGCTGGTGTAGTCGCCGACAATCGACAGCGGCAAGGTGTACGGCACACGTTCGGCGTCGGCAAGCGAGTCGGCACTCCAGTTGCCGACGGTGTTGAAACCCCAGGCCTGCAGGCGGTCGAGGGTGTGCGTGGCCCATTTCTGCTGATCGACCGTGGCTTTGCACGGCGCGGCTGGCGGTTCGGCTTGCGCCGGTGCTGCGCAAGGTTCGCCGTACAGGCGTTGCAGGTTGGCGCCGTAAAAATCGTACCAGCGCCCGTTGCCATAGCCTCGGCCCTGATCGGCACCGTTGCCGCCACGGTTGTCACCTTCGCCGAAATGACTGGCAAGTGGTTCGTCAGACTTGGGCAGGGATTCGAACATCCACTCACGCCCGGCCACGTAGGTCTGGTTGACCTGCGGGCTGACGGTGTTGACCCCCAGCGAATAGAACGGATGTCCTTCCGGCGTGACGAGATACCAGCGACCATCACGCTTTTCAGTACGGAAAAAGCCGCTGGCCTTGAACGCCGGGCCTTTGTTCCAGCCACCGAACTTGTCCAGCGAAGATTTTTCGCGCTCGGCCAGCCAGGTTTTCAGCTGTTGCTGTTCCTTGGCGGCGGCAGATTTCAGTTGTTCGTCGTTGCTGATTTTTTCCGGCCATTTGCTGCGGGTCGACTGCCCGTAGGCGTCCACCAGATTGCCGTAGACGGCCCGGGTCACGGCATCGCCGTCCTGCACACCGAAACGTTCGAGCAGCAAGCTTTGCGCGGCTTTCGGCTGATCCATCCACAGGCTGACCGACACCACCTGGCTGCGATCCAGTTCGCCGCTGCTGCTGGCCAGCAAAATGCGCTGGCCATCGACGGTCATCGGCATCGGCGGCCCGGCCTTCATGCCCTGGCTCAGCGGCGAAGTTGCCACCAGCGGCACCAGCAGGGTTTGCGCAGGGCCGGCCGGCAGGTCAACGCGGCTGGTCAGGGTCTGGCCGTTGTTGCTCTGGATTTGCACGTAGACCGTCACGGCCCAGTTCATTGCGCTCTGCAGACGCAGGCTCATCATGCCCGACTGCGACCAGTCCCAGGCGCCGGTTTGTGGGGTCAGGCGCAGGGTCGGGCGGGCTACCGGGTTGAACGTCACCCGGCGCAGCACTTCACCTTCCGGGGTTTGCTCGGCGTTGGCTTGTGGCAGGTCAGTGTTTTCAGTGACGACTTTCACCACGTCGGCAGGACGGACGAAGTTGAACAGGGTCTGCTGACCGGCAGGCGCCGCCAGTAACGGAGCGGCAAAGATCAAGGCAAAAACGGCAGGCAACGAGCGGCGAATCATAAGAACGGAGTTCTCCCTAACGACCAAAAGGCCAATGGAAAAGCATGGCAGAGAGATAGACAGCGCGGCGGGCAAAACTGCCCACCGTTGTCTCAGGATATTTCACGACGGAATGGCGGTAACGCATTGAGGATCGCCTTGCCATAGCGCTGGGTGACCAGGCGCCGATCGAGCAAGGTGATGGTGCCGCGGTCTTCTTCGGTGCGCAGCAGACGGCCGCAGGCCTGAACCAGTTTCAAGGAGGCGTCGGGCACCGAAATTTCCATGAACGGATTGCCGCCCCGGGCCTCGATCCACTCCGACAGCGCCGCCTCGACCGGATCGTCCGGCACCGAGAACGGGATCTTGGCGATCACCACGTGCTCGCAGTAGGCGCCCGGCAAGTCCACCCCTTCGGCGAAACTGGCGAGGCCGAACAGCACGCTGGAATCGCCGCCATCGACCCGCGCCTTGTGCTTGTTCAGGGTTTCCTGTTTCGACAGGTTGCCTTGAATGAACACTTGTTTGCGCCAGTCGCGGTCGAGGCCGTCGAACACGTCCTGCATCTGTTTGCGCGAAGAGAACAGCACCAGACTGCCGCGCGAGCCTTCCACCAGGTCCGGCAGATCGCGGATGATCGCCGCCGTGTGGGCCGCCGCATCACGCGGATCAGCCTTGAGGTCCGGCACGCGCAACACGCCGGCGTCGGCATGATGAAACGGGCTCGGCACCACAGCGGTAACGGCTTTCTTCGGCAGCCCGGCGCGCATGCGGAACCGGTCAAAGGTGCCCAGCGCGGTCAGCGTTGCCGACGTTACGAGGCAGCCGTAGGCGACGTTCCACAGGCTGCGGCGCAGGGTTTCTGCGGCGAGAATCGGGCTGGCATTGACCTCGATGTCAAACAGCGAGCCGCTTTCGGCCAGCGTCAGCCAGCGGGCCATCGGCGGGCTGTCTTCCGGGTCTTCGGCGGTGAACGCGGTCCACAGTTCCCAGTTGCCCGAGGCACGGGACAACAGGCTGCCGAACAGCGGATACCACTCTTCGGCCTGATTGCTGGCGATGCCGATGTTGACCTCGCCGTCCATGCCTTCCTTGAGCAGGTCGGTCAGACGGGTGAACAGGTCGTTGAGACGTGAGTAGCCTTTCTTCAGCTCGATGCCCATCTCGCGCATGTGCTCGGGAATCACCCCGCCGACGAAACGATGGCGTGGCCGCTCGCGACCTTCGACGTCTTCGCCGGGTTTGAAATCGGCAATCTGTTCGCACGCGGTGAACATGAACTGCTGCTGGGTCTTGATCTCCCGCGCCAGCTCCGGCACCTGCTCGATCAGCTTGCCGAGGTCGCCCGGCAACGGATGCTGGGCCAACAGTTTGGTGAGGTTCTTGGCCGTGGTTTCCAGCCAGTCGGCGGTGGAACGCAGGCGCGTGTAATGAGCGAAGTGGCCGATGGCCTTGTCCGGCAGGTGATGGCCTTCGTCGAACACGTAAATGGTGTCACGCGGATCCGGCAGCACCGCACCGCCGCCGAGGGCCAGGTCAGCCAGCACCATGTCGTGGTTGGTGACGATCACATCGACCTTGCCCATGCCTTCGCGCGCCTTGTAAAAGGCGCACTGGCCAAAATTCGGGCAATGGCGGTTGGTACACTGGCTGTGATCGGTGGTCAGCCGTGCCCAGTCAGCGTCTTCCAGGGCGTTGGGCCAGCTGTCACGGTCGCCGTCCCATTTATTGCCGGCGAGCTTCTCGATCATGCTGGTAAACAGCTTCTGACTGGCCTCATCGACCTCGATCTTGAAGCCTTCTTCTTCGAACAGCTGCGCGGTGGCAGTTTGCGCGTGGCCTTCCTGCAGCAACATGTCGAGCTTGGACAGGCACATGTAGCGGCCACGGCCCTTGGCCAGCGCAAAGCTGAAGTTCAGCCCGCTGTTGCGCATCAGGTCGGGCAAGTCCTTGTAGACGATCTGCTCTTGCAGCGCCACGGTCGCGGTGGCGATCACCAAACGCTTGCCCGCCAGCTTCGCCGTGGGAATTGCCGCCAGGCTGTAGGCCACGGTCTTGCCGGTACCGGTGCCGGCTTCCACCGCGACAATCGCGGGGTCGCCACTGCGCCGGCCTTCGTCGTCGGTGTCGATATCCCCGAGGACTTTGGCGACTTCGGCGATCATCAGGCGCTGGCCGTAACGCGGTTTGAGGCTCTTGGCTTCAAGAAAACGCGAATAGGCGCCCTGGATCGTGGTTTTGAGTTCAGTGCTGATCATTGAATGTCGGGCGTAAAAACGCTGGATAAATTTTCAGTAGTTCGGATCGGCCGCTATCATACCCCGCTAATCAGTCCCGCGCAGAACGGAGTACCCCAATGACACCTTTTAGCCTTGTTTATCCGCTGCATGTCCTGTCCGCCCTGGTCTGGGTCGGCGGCATGTTTTTCGCCTGGATGGTCCTGCGCCCGGCAGCGGTGAAGGCGCTCGACGGCCCTGCCCGCCTGACCTTGTGGGTAGAAGTGTTTCAAGGTTTTTTCCGCTGGGTCTGGGTCGCGGTGATCCTGTTGCCGATCAGCGGCGTGGGCATGTTGCACTTGCAGCAGGTCGGCTTCGAGACCGCGCCGAAATACGTGCAGGTGATGATCGGACTGTATGTGGTGATGACGGCGCTGTTTATCCGGATTCAGGGTTTGATGCTGCCAGAGTTGCGCAAAGCCGTTGAAGCCAAGGAATGGCCGGTGGGTGCGGCGGTGCTGGGGCGGATTCGCCGGGTGGTGGGGATCAATTTGATTGTGGGGTTGGTGCTGGTGGCGATTGCGGCGGCGCGGCCGATGTTCTGACCCACTGACAACCAGCACTTTTTGTGGCGAGGGAGCTTGCTTCCGCTGGGCTGCGCAGCAGCCCAAATCAGCTGACGCGTTCAATCTGACGAAACGCGGTATATGGCGTAGGGGCCGCTACGCGACCCAGCGGGAGCAAGCTCCCTCACCACAATTGTGAATAGCGCTGTATTTAGAGGCGCTGCACAGTCACCGCACCTGCCGCACCCACCGGCCCAGGCTGGCCATCAGCCCCGGCCTTGCCGTTTTTGCCGCCATCGGCGCGATACACCAGGCAGCCCTTGGACTGGCCGCCCTTGCCCGCCTTGCCGCCAACACCCGCCGGGCCACCGGCGCCGCCCGCGACATTGACCTTGATCAGCTCAGCCGGAAACTCACGCGGCACTTCCAGGCGCACCAGCGCTCCCGGCGCTCCCGGCTGGCCATCGCTGCCGTTGCTGCCATCAAAACCGTGACCGGCCGCGCCCCAGGTGCAGCCCGGATCTTCACCGTTGCCGCCATCGAGGCCAACAAAACCCGGCGCGCCGGTACCGCCGCGAGCATCCACAAACAGCTTTGGCGCGCTCAGGGCCTTGAACTGCAAATTCAGATTGCGTCCGGCACGGGCGGCTTTCTCATACGTGCCCGGCGCACCGCGCGCGGTGATCAGGCTGCCTTCGGACAGTTCGGCACGGATGACTTTCATGTCCAGCGCCTGTTCGCTCGGAACGATCGCGATGCGTGCTTCGTGACCCAGACGCAATTCGCCGACGGTCAGCTCGGTCACGTTGGCAGGAATCAGCAAGGTGCCGTAGTCCGCGACGTCCAGCCGCTCCAGCTGCAGGGTGCTGGCCGTGTTGGGCAAACGCATCAGGGAATTGGTTTCGACACTGACCACCTGGGCGCAGGCCAGGGGACTGATGAATGCGGCGAGCAGGCAAAGTTTACGCATGGGAAGAAGCCTCCGGAGCGGCCGGGGCCGGGATGGTTTGCAGATGAAAAACGCCGAACAGCAGGATGCGCAGACGATCGCGCCATGGGTTGGGACGCCCCTTGAGGCGAGAGAACAGCAACTCCAGCCCATGCAGCGCCAGCAACAAGGCGCCGGCCAGATTGACCAGCAGATGCAGCGGATGCACAAACGGCAGCAGCAGATTGACCACCACCACGCACCAGAACAGCAGGGTCAGCAAACGCCCCAGCCCCCAGAAAACCTTCATACGCTCCCCCGTCTCGGAATTATTCTTTGGGCGCACAGTAACGGCTTACGCGGGGGATAAGCCAGAGGGGCAAAAGAAAAAACTTTTGTCAGTCGTCGGATCGCTGCCGGTTCGACGATGATCGTCGCCCGGCAGCTCTAGCCTGCGGACTACAGACAAGTCCTAGCGATTGATATGCAACTCTACCCGACGGTTTTTCGCCCGCCCTTCGTCCGTCGCGTTATCGGCCACCGGCTCGCTCTCGCCGCGCCCTTCGCTGGTCAGTTTGGCCGGTTCCAGGCCCTGGCTCAGCAGATACGCCGCCACACTGCTGGCACGCCGCTCCGACAACGCCTGGTTATAGGCGTCCGAACCCTTGCTGTCGGTATGGCCGATGACTTTGATGCTGACCACGTCAGCATTGCGCAACTTGTCCATCAGCGTATCGAGCTGGGCTTTCGCGGCCGGGGTCAGGTCCGACTTGTCGAAATCGAACAACACATTGCCGGCATCGCTGAGGGTGATGACTTCCGATTGCGGTGCAGGCTCTGGCGCTTTTTCCGTGACCGGGTATTGCGGCAGCGGACAACCACGATGATCGACCGGGGTATTGGCCGGAGTGTCCGGACAACGGTCGCGGCGATCGAACACGCCATCGCCATCTTCATCGCCATCCTGGGCATAACAGATCAGCCCGCCGGTAAGGATCCCCAGCGCGGCACCGCCACCGGCCCAGCCGCCACTTTCAATGGCGCCAAGGCCGCCACCGACCAGCCCGCCGATCAGGCTGCAAATCGGCCACGTACGTTGATTGAGGGGGGCGTCGCCGTCGCTGTGAGTGGCGCAACCGGTGAGCAAGCTGCCCAGCAGCAGCACCGGCAAGACGGACCTTGAGAAAACAGTCATTGTGAAAGCTCCTGTGTCACCGGCCCATACCGGTTACACAGGAGTAAAGACGCGCATCCGCGACTGCACAAGCCGCGGATGCGTGAGGGGCTAGCGGACGATTTTGATTTCGGTACGACGGTTCTGTGCGCGACCGTCAGCGGTTTTGTTATCCGCCACTGGCTGGCTTTCACCCATGCCCGACACCGAAACGAAGCTGGCACGCGGCACACCTTGCTGGATCAGGTATTCCACCACCGAGTGCGCACGACGATCCGACAGTTTCTTGTTGTAGGCATCGCTGCCCACGCTGTCGGTGTGACCGGTCACGGTCAGTTGCGCCGTGGACGACTCTTGTTTCAGGCGCGTGGCAACTTTGTCCAGCACCTGTTTATCAGAGCCGGTCAGGGTGGCTTTGTCGAACTGGAAGTGCACATCGCGGATGACGATGGTTTCTTCCTTGACCACAACCGCCTCTTCTACCACAGGCGCCGGGGCTGGTGGAGGGCAGCCGTCAGCATCGACCTGCACGCCTTTAGGCGTGTGCGGGCACTTGTCGCGGCTGTCAGGCACACCGTCGCCGTCTTCGTCGCCATCACCGTGCACCCAGCAATAGGCCGCTGCCGTACCGCCGACCAACAGTGCGCCGTAGCCGGCCCACGCCGAACTTTCCGTCGCACCGAGACCGGCCCCGACCACACCGCCGACCGCCGCACAGGTCGGCCAATCGGTTTTCTGCAAACCTGCGCAACCAGTCAACACACTGGTTAGCAGAATCAAAGGTAATGCTGTCCGAACTATGCTCATCTGGTTTTCTCCTGAGGGATCGGCTTAGAACCGATTCACGGAGTAAAGACCGGAGTTTTAATCTCCGCCAGCAATAGGCCACTGGCATTTGGGACCGTGTTCACAGGGATTCGGCACTTTTGCCACGCGCGACAAATCGGGGTCTAGGCCGGATCCGTCTGGCGCGCTAGTCTTGGCGATCTGATTGAGGAGCTTCGATGAACGTCGCCATTTCTTCGCGCACGCCGCAACAGGCGCTGGCTGCTTTACTGGATCGCTATGCCCCGGCGCGTTTGCTGCTGATCGGCGCCAGCGAATTTCCGGCGCTCGCCGCTTTTAAACAGGCGCACCCGGATTGCTGCGTGGCCCACGCCGAACCCGGTGCGTTGCCCGCCGAACTCGCGGCGCGGCGCTTCGACCTGGCGCTGGTGGTCGATTGCCTGGAGCACTTGCCCAAGCGTGACGGTCTGAACCTGCTGGGCGGGATTCGCAACCTCAACGCCAGTCGCATTGCGGTGCTGGCGGATCTGCCGGCCAGCGGCTGGCAGGAAACCGATTTCTACTCGCTGGCGCTGCAAGCCAGTGAGCGCTTTCAGCGTGACGAGCAGGTACTGACCCTGTTCACTTACGATCTGCTTGACTACAAGCAAGTCCCCGACTGGCTCAACTCGCGGTTCTGGGCCAATCCGGAAAACTTCGGCAAATACTGGTGGTAATGCAATGAGTACAGCCATTTGCCCATGCGGCAGCGGCAACCTGCTGCTGGCCTGCTGCGGTCCCTACCACGAAGGCCACCCGGCGCCGTGCGCCGAAGCGCTGATGCGGTCGCGCTACAGCGCCTACGTTTTGGGGCTGATCGATTATCTGGTGGCCACTACCCTGCCCGCCCAGCAGGCCGGTCTGGATCGCCAGTCGATCAGTGCCTGGAGCGCGCAAAGCACCTGGCTCGGCCTTGAGGTCGAAAGCTCGGAAGTGTTCGGCGGCCAGCCCGAGCACGCCTTCGTCACCTTCACCGCGCGCTGGCACGACAGCCAGGGCGAACACAGCCACCGCGAGCGCTCTTCATTCGTGCAGAACGCCGGGCGCTGGTACTTCATCGACCCGACCGTGCAGTTGAAGCTGGGGCGCAATGACGCGTGTCCATGTGCCAGCGGGCAGAAGTTCAAGAAGTGCTGTGCGGGGTATTTCGGCGCATAAGATCAAAAGATCGCAGCCTGCGGCAGCGCCTACAGAGGACGCGACTCATGTAGGCGCTGCCGCAGGCTGCGATCTTTTAGCGTCTAGACTGCCAGCAAAGGGAGTTAACTCATGCTCGGACTATGGCGCACACTCAACATTCTTCCCCTGTTGCTGATCCTGAACCTCGGCGGTTGCGCCTCATGGTTCAGCGACGACAGCGTCGATCCCGCCGTGCACCTGGTGAAAGTCGAGGTGGTGCGGGCCAAATTGCTCGAACAGAAATTCATCCTGCATTTTCGCATCGACAATCCCAACGACAGCGACCTGACCGTGCGCGGCATGGAATATCGCATTCATCTGGCGGATATGTTGCTGGCCGAAGGCGAGCATGAACACTGGATCACCGTGGGGCCGAAAAGCAGCGCGTTCTATCGGATCCCCATCCGCACCAACCTGTGGCCACGGGTCAAGGACGTGGTGAAAATGCTGAAAAGTCCGCACCAGCAGGTGCCTTACCGACTGCAAGGCGAGATGGAAACCGGTTTATTCATCGCCCACTACGTGCACCTGGAGCGCAATGGCGTGATAATCCCCGCCGATTTAATTCCGGAGCACAACCGATGACTCAGCAACCTCATGTCCATGGCCCTGACTGCAACCACGATCATGACCATCATCACGATCACGACCATGGCCATGTCCACGGCCCGAACTGCGGCCACGCTCACCAGGAACCGGTGCGCAACGCCCTGAAAGACGTCGGTCGCAACGACCCTTGCCCTTGCGGCAACGGCAAGAAATTCAAGAAGTGCCACGGCGCTTGATGTTTCGGGTGAAGATACTCTTCGCCTGACACATTGCCTTCGCGAGCAAGCTCGCTCCCACAGTTGACCGCGTTCCCGCTGGCTGAACGCAGTCGACTGTGGGAGCTGGCTTGCCAGCGATGAGGCCGGCGCATCCAGCATCGATGCAGCCTGACGCTCCGCTATCGCTGGCAAGCCAGCCCCCACAGGTTTCTCAGGCGACTGCCAGAATCTGCTTCGCACTGACCACCGTCGCATACTCCCCGTGCACATTCCCCAGCGACATCCCGTGCACCTCTTCGGCTGAACGCGGTGTACCGAAATAATCGGCCTTATCGAAGGTAAAACACGCGTCCTCCGCCACCCAGGCGTCAAATCCCAGATTGCCCGCCGTACGCGCTGTGGATTCCACCGAGTTGTGGGTCGCCACACCGACAATGATCAATTGCCCGATCCCCGCCTCACGCAGCCGTGCCTCCAGCCCCGTGGCGCAAAACGCGTCCGGCACCTGTTTCTGGATCAGCCATTCGCCGTCCTGCGGCAGGAATTGCTGCTGAAACTCCACCCCGGACTGCCCGGGCCAGAACACCGAATCCGCTTCACGGGACAGATGCTGCACATGAATCACCGGCCGCCCGCTGCTGCGCCACGCCCTCAGCAAATCAAGCATGCGTTCTTCGGCCTGCGGATTATTCCGTCGGCCCAGGCGCGGCTGCAGAATGCCTTGTTGCTGGTCGATGATGATCAGTGCAGCGTTGGCCTTGAGCTCCATGGCGTTTTTTTCTCATGCGGGGTCGGTGAGCTCCGCAGTTCAGCATCACCGCCACGGGGTGAGCAAGCTCTGATTCAACCCGATCAAGGATCGCCCGGCGACGGTGAACGCGTATGTCTTGGTGCAGAAGATCAACCCGCCGAAATCCTGATATCTGGATGGATCGTTGTTGTGGCGAGGGAGCTTGCTCCCGCTGGAGTGCGAAGCGCTCCCAAACTGGTTGCCGCGATCTATCAGAAAAATGCGCAGTCTGGATAACGACTGCTGCGCAGCCGAGCGGGAGCAAGCTCCCTCGCCACAAAAACACTGTTATCTCTGCAGATTTGCTGTTGGTCAGACAAATACAGAAATAACCGCTCGCCCCGCTTGCGCGGCCACCGCCTGCTCACTAACGTAGCGGCTTTATTGCGCCCCCAGCCTCTACCCCCGCAGGAGCTTTGCCATGGCCTCGCCAGCCCTTACACATTTTCTTCCCCGGTTCGGCGTTGCCGCAGCAGTGACCGGTGTCTTGAGCCTGTCCGGTTGCCAGACCTGGAACGCGCAGGACACCCTCCCGCCCACCTCCGGCGTGCAAGCGCTCAAGGGGCTGGCGCAGAACGTTTCGGTGCGTCGCAATGCCATGGGCATGCCGTTGATCGAAAGCAACAGCTTCCACGACGCACTGTTCACCCTCGGTTACGTGCATGCCAGCGACCGCATCAACCAGATGGTGACCCTGCGCCTGCTGGCCCAGGGCCGTCTGGCGGAAATGTCCGGCGCCTCAATGCTCGATGCTGACCGCTACATGCGCGCAGTCAACCTGAAGAAAAGCGCCGACGAGCTGTACAAGGCCTCGTCGCCACGCCTCAAGCGTTTCTTTGAAGTCTATGCGCGAGGCGTCAACGCCTACCTGTTCCGCTACGCCGACAAACTGCCAGGCGACCTCGCGTCCAGCGGCTACAAGCCGGAATACTGGAAACCGGAAGACTCGGCGCTGCTGTTCGCACTGTTGAACTTCAGCCAGTCAGCCAACCTGCCGGAGGAAATTTCCTCGCTGGTGCTGGCGCAAACCGTGACCACCGACAAACTCGCCTGGCTGACCCCGTCTGCACCGGATGAAAACCTGCCGCTGGCCGAGGCTGACAAGCTGCAAGGCCTCAAGCTCAACGGACAGATCCCTGGCCTCACCGAACTGAGCAACGCCAGCCAACAATTGGCGGCGGTGAATCTGCTGGGCGCCAGCACCTCGAACAACTGGGCCATCGCCCCGCAACGCAGCCGCAGCGGCAAGAGCATTCTTGCCAGCGACAGTCATGGGCCATTGGCCGCGCCGTCGCTGTGGACCTTCGTGCAGATCCGCGCGCCGAAATATCAGGCTGCCGGTGTCACCGTTGCCGGTCTGCCAATGGTCCTCGGTGGCTTCAACGGCAAAGTGGCGTGGAGCGCCACCAGCGTGCTCGGCGATAACCAGGACCTGTTCCTGGAAAAAATCCGCCGTCAGGGCAGCAGCCTGACCTACGAGGTCAACGGCAAATGGCAGCCGCTGGGCGTGCGCAACGAAACCTATTTCGTCAAAGGCCAGCGGCCGATTCGCGAAGCGGTGTACGAAACCCGTCACGGTGCACTGCTCAACAGTGCCCAGGCTGCGGCACAGGGCAACGGTTTTGGCCTGGCCCTGCAAACCCCGAACTTCGCCGACGACAAATCGCTGGACGCTTTTTTCGACCTGACCCGCGCGCAAAACGTTGAACGCGCTTCGGACGCCAGTCGCGAAATCCGCGCCATCGCCCTGAACATGGTGTTCGCCGACGCCAGCAATATTGGCTGGCAAGTCACCGGGCGCTTCCCCAACCGTCGCGAAGGCGAAGGCCTGCTGCCATCGCCGGGCTGGGAAGGTCGCTACGACTGGGACGGTTACGCCGACCCGATGTTGCACCCGTACGATCAGGACCCGACCCAGGGCTGGCTCGGCACTGCCAACCAGCGGGTGATTCCTCACGGCTACGGCATGCAGTTGTCCAACTCGTGGGCGGCGCCAGAGCGCGGCGAGCGTTTGGCGGAACTGGCCGGCAGCGGCAAACAGGACAGTCGCAGCGTGATCGCCATGCAGTACGACCAGACCACCACCTTCGCCGCCAAGCTGAAGAAAATGTTTGAAGCGCCAGGCATGAAGCAGCCGCTGAAACAGGCGATCGACGCTCTGCCGGAAGCCGATCGCAGCAAGGCGCGCGAGGCGTTCACCCGATTGATGGCGTTCGACGGCAAGCTCAGCCCGACCTCGGCGGATGCGGCGATCTATGAACTGTTCCTGCAAGCAAGCATGAAGCAGATCTTCCTCGATGAGCTCGGCCCCGAGTCGAGCCCGGCGTGGAAAGCCTTTATCGCCAACGGTGACTTGTCTTACTCGGCGCAGGCCGATCACCTGCTCGGTCGCGAAGACAGCCCGTTCTGGGATGACATCCACACCCCGCAGAAAGAAGACAAGGCGCAGATTCTGGCGCGCAGTCTGGCGGCCGCGATCAACGCCGGCGACAGTCAGTTGGGTGGCGATCACAAGGCCTGGCAGTGGGGCAAACTGCACAGCTACACATGGAAAAACGCCAACGGCCAGGCCGTTCGCGGCCCACTGGCAGCCGGCGGCGATCACACCACGCTCAATACCTCGGCATTTGCCTGGGGTCAGGACTTCAACACCACGCGGGCGCCGTCGATGCGTTTCATTGTCGACTTCAGCCAGACCGAACCCTTGATGGGGCAGAACGGTACCGGCCAGTCCGGCAACCCGGCCAGCCCGAATTACCTCAATGGCGTTGATGCGTGGCTCAAGGGTCAGTACATCGGTCTGCCGATGCAGCCGCAGAACTTTGACCGGGTGTATGGCAAGACGCGTTTGACCCTCACCCCGGGCAAATAAACGCTAGAGCAAGATCAAAAGATCGCAGCCTTCGGCAGCTCCTACATGGGAATGGTGAACATCCTGTAGGAGCTGCCGAAGGCTGCGATCTTTTGCTTTTCGCCCCACATAAAAACCCGATAGAACTTCCAGACTCGCGCCAACCTCATAGCTAACAAGCCCTCCATTCTGGTAACGACATGGACCTTGTTATCGCCCGCCCCGAAGGCTTGTACTGCCCTGCCGGGGATTTCTACATTGATCCGTGGCGCCCGGTCGAGCGCTCGGTGATCACCCATGCCCACGGCGATCACGCCCGTAACGGCAATCAGCACTACCTTGCCAGCAGCGCCAGCGAAGGGATTTTGCGCGCGCGTCTGGGTCAGGACATCAACCTGCAAACCCTCGCCTACGGCCAACGCCTGACCCACCACGGCGTGACTTTGAGTTTCCATCCGGCCGGGCATGTGCTCGGTTCGGCCCAGGTGCGTCTGGAATACGGCGGTGAAGTCTGGGTCGCGTCCGGCGACTACAAGATCGAACCCGATGGCACCTGCGCGCCGTTCGAACCGGTGCGCTGCCACACCTTTATCACCGAATCGACCTTCGGCCTGCCGATCTACCGCTGGCAGCCACAGGCGCAGGTGTTCAGCGAGATCAACCAGTGGTGGCAGGCAAACATCACGGCGGGCAAGGCCAGCGTGCTGTTCTGTTATTCATTCGGCAAGGCTCAGCGGATCCTGCATGGCATCGACGCCAGCCTCGGCCCGATCCTCAGTCACGGTGCCGTCGAGCCGCTGAACCGGGTCCACCGCGAGGCTGGCGTGTACCTACCGCCGACGATCTACGCCGGCGACATCAAAAAATCCGACCCGATCATGCGTCAGGCGCTGGTCATCGCCCCGCCCTCGGCCGGTGGCAGCACCTGGATGCGCCGGTTCGGTGATTTCAGCGACGCCTTCGCCAGCGGCTGGATGCGCCTGCGCGGCACCCGCCGGCGGCGCGGCGTGGATCGTGGTTTTGTGCTGTCGGATCACGCCGACTGGCCGGGCCTGCTCTGGGCCATCGAACAGACCGGCGCCGAACGGGTGATGGTCACCCACGGCTCGATCGGCGTGCTGGTGCGCCATCTGCGTGAACAAGGCCTGGATGCGCAAGGCTTCAACACCGAATACGGCGACGATGAAGAGGAAAACATTGACGCCGAACCTGCCATCGCCGAGGTGCAAGCATGAAAGCCTTCGCCGAGTTGTATGCCGAACTCGACGCCACCACGTCCAGCAACGCCAAACTGGCCGCCATGCAAGCCTACTTCGCCCAGGCTGCACCGCAAGACGCGGCATGGGCGGTGTACTTTCTGTCGGGCGGGCGCCCGCGACAACTGGTGCCGGTGCGCATCCTGCGCGAACTGGCGGTGGAGGTCTCGGGGTTGCAGCCGTGGCTGTTCGAGGAAAGCTATCAATCCGTCGGCGATCTGGCGGAAACCATTTCGCTGGTGCTGCCAGAAAACCTGCACAGCTCCGAGGCCGGCCTGGCCGAATGGATCGAAGACAAGCTGCTGCCGCTGCGCGGTGAGACCCCGGAGTATCTCGCCCGCCAACTGCCCGCACTGTGGGCGCAGCTGGACCGGCCGAGCCTGATGCTGTGCATCAAATTGATCACTGGCAGCTTCCGCGTCGGCGTGTCGAAACTGTTGGTCACTCGCGCGTTGGCATCGATGGCCGGCCTCGACAGCAAACGCGTGGCGCAGCGACTGGTGGGTTACACCGACCTGTCGAACCGGCCGAATGCGGCCAGCTACCTGAAACTGATCGCCCCGGAATCCGCCGACGAACACGCTCAGCGTGGCGGTCAGCCCTACCCGTTTTTCCTCGCCCATGCCTTGTCGCAATCGGTGGAGGAGTTCGAAACATTGCTGGGCCCGGCGAGCGACTGGCAGGTGGAATGGAAGTGGGATGGGATCCGCGCGCAGGTGGTCAAACGTGAGGGGCGGTTGTGGGTCTGGTCGCGCGGTGAAGAACTGGTGACCGAACGCTTTCCCGAATTCGATACGTTGATCCACGCGTTACCCGACGGCACGGTGATCGACGGCGAAATCGTGGTCTGGAAAAGTACCCATCCGAGCACCGAAGACGCCTTCGATCCGCAATCGAGCGCGCCACCAGCGGTGCAACCTTTCGCCCTGCTGCAGCAACGCATCGGCCGCAAAACCCTCGACAAGAAGATCCTCGAAGAAGTGCCGGTGGTAGTGCTCGCCTACGACTTGCTGGAGTGGCAGGGCGAAGACTGGCGCAACCGTCCGCAGGCCGAACGACGTGCGCAACTGGAGCAGGTCATCGCCCACGGTAACAACCCGGTGTTACTGGCCTCGCCGATTCTCACCGGCAGTGACTGGTTGGATCTCGCCCGGCAGCGTGAAGCCTCACGGCGACTGGGGGTCGAGGGCATGATGCTCAAGGCCCGCGACGCCCTGTATGGCGTGGGCCGGACCAAGGACATGGGCGTGTGGTGGAAGTGGAAGGTCGACCCGTTCAGCGTCGATGCGGTATTGATCTACGCCCAACGCGGCCATGGCCGGCGCGCCAGTCTGTACAGCGATTACACCTTCGCCGTGTGGGACGGCCCCCCCGAATCCAGCCAACGGGCGCTGGTGCCGTTTGCCAAGGCCTATTCGGGGCTGACCGACGAAGAGATGCGTCAGGTCGACAGCATCGTACGCAAGACCACCGTAGAAAAATTCGGCCCGGTGAGCAGCGTCAAACCGAGTATGGTGTTCGAACTGGGGTTCGAAGGGATCGCCCTGTCGCGACGGCACAAGAGCGGCATTGCCGTGCGTTTTCCGCGCATGCTGCGCTGGCGGCAGGACAAGACGGTGGATGAGGCCGACAGCCTGGCGACGTTGCAGGATTTGTTGGCCTGACCCGGTTTCCGGGGACACTGATCACATCCAACTGAATGAACTCCCTGTGGCGAGGGAGCTTGCTCCCGCTCGGCTGCGTAGCAGTCGCAAAAAAGACGGTCAGTCTGAAAAATCCTGGGGAGTGCTTCGCCCTCCAGCGGGAGCAAGCTCCCTCGCCACAATGGCTCATCCCATCACTTAAAAATGCATACCTCGACCCAACTTGGTGCAGCCTTCAACCGACGCCCGGTTCCGTGCACCAATCCCTTTCCCTCTCCCCTCCCCCAACCTTTTAAAACACTTGTTCGGGACTCTGGTTCGGAAATTGCTACTTTCTATAGGTCGTACGCGTTCCAGTAACAATAATTCTGCGCCACAAGCGCTCATATTGGTTCTTAGGGATTGAATAATGAAAAAAGCATTGCTGACCCTTTCTGCACTGGCGTTGTGCATGGCTGCCGGCTCCGCGCTGGCCAAGGAATACAAAGAGCTGCGTTTTGGCGTTGATCCTTCCTACGCACCGTTCGAGTCGAAAGCGTCCGACGGCAGCCTGGTGGGCTTCGACATCGACCTGGGCAACGCGATCTGCGCCGAGCTGAAGGTCAAGTGCAAATGGGTTGAAAGCGACTTCGACGGCATGATTCCGGGCCTCAACGCCAACAAATTCGACGGTGTGATTTCGTCGATGACCGTGACCCCGGCCCGTGAAAAGGCGATCGACTTCTCCAGCGAGCTGTTTTCCGGCCCGACTTCCTACGTGTTCAAGAAGGGTTCCGGCCTGAGCGATGACGTCGCCTCTCTCAAGGGCAAATCCGTCGGTTACGAGCAAGGCACCATCCAGGAAGCCTACGCCAAGGCCGTACTGGAGAAGGCAGGGGTGAAAATCCAGGCTTACGCCAACCAGGATCAGGTCTACGCCGACCTGAAAAACGGCCGTCTCGACGCCTCGATCCAGGACATGCTGCAAGCCGAACTGGGCTTTTTGAAGTCGCCGGATGGCGCCAACTACGAAGTCAGCAAGCCGGTCGACAGCGAATTGCTGCCAGCCAAAACCGCTGTCGGTATTAAGAAAGGTAACAAAGAGCTGAAGGCGCTTTTAGATAAAGGTATCAAAGCGTTACACGATGACGGCAAATACGCCGAGATTCAAAAGAAACACTTTGGCGATCTGAATCTGTACAGCGGTAAATAATGCCCTGGCGCCCATCACTCGATGGGCGCCTTTTCCATCCGCTCAGGTTGCTGATTTATGTTCGAAAACCTCTTACAAAATCTGGGGCTCTCCGCCTTCAGCCTCAAGGGCTTCGGTCCGTTGCTGTTGGAAGGCACCTGGATGACCATCAAATTGTCGGCGTTGTCGCTGCTGGTGGCCGTGTTGCTCGGTCTCTTGGGCGCCAGTGCCAAACTGTCGAAATCCAAACTGCTGCGCCTGCCTGCCCAGCTCTACACCACGCTGATTCGCGGCGTGCCGGATCTGGTGCTGATGCTGCTGATTTTCTACAGCCTGCAAACCTGGCTGACCGCCCTGACCGACGTCATGGAGTGGGACTACATCGAAATCGACTCTTTCACCGCCGGGGTGATCACGCTGGGCTTCATCTATGGTGCGTATTTCACCGAAACCTTCCGTGGGGCGATCCTCGCCGTACCACGCGGTCAGGTTGAAGCGGCCACCGCTTATGGCCTCAAACGTGGCCAGCGTTTTCGCTTCGTGGTGTTCCCGCAAATGATGCGCTTCGCCCTGCCAGGCATCGGCAACAACTGGATGGTGATGCTCAAGGCCACCGCACTGGTGTCGATAATCGGTCTGGCGGATCTGGTCAAAGCCGCGCAGGACGCCGGTAAAAGCACCTATCAACTGTTCTACTTCCTGGTACTCGCCGCCTTGATCTATCTGCTGATCACCAGTGCTTCGAACGTCATCCTGCGCTGGCTTGAGCGTCGTTACGCCGCCGGTGCCCGGGAGGCCGTACGATGATCGAACTCCTGCAGGAATACTGGAAACCCTTCCTTTATACCGACGGCACCAACATCACCGGACTGGCGATGACGATGTGGCTGCTCAGCGCCTCGATCTTCATCGGGTTCCTGGTGTCGATCCCGCTGTCGATTGCCCGGGTGTCCTCGCACTTCTATGTGCGCTGGCCGGTGCAGTTCTACACCTACCTGTTCCGTGGCACGCCGCTCTACATCCAGTTGCTGATCTGCTACACCGGGATCTACAGCCTGGCCGCCGTGCGCGCGCAGCCGTTGCTCGACAGTTTCTTTCGCGATGCGATGAACTGCACGATCCTCGCGTTTGCCTTGAACACCTGCGCCTACACCACGGAGATTTTCGCCGGGGCGATCCGCAGCATGAACCACGGTGAAGTCGAAGCGGCCAAGGCCTACGGTCTGACCGGCTGGAAGCTGTATGCCTACGTGATCATGCCCTCGGCGCTGCGCCGTTCGTTGCCGTATTACAGCAACGAAGTGATCCTGATGCTGCACTCGACCACCGTGGCCTTCACCGCGACCATCCCCGACATCCTGAAAGTGGCACGGGACGCCAACTCGGCGACCTACCTGACCTTCCAGTCGTTCGGCATCGCCGCGCTGATCTACCTGACCATCACCTTTGCGCTGGTCGGCCTGTTCCGCCTCGCCGAACGCCGATGGCTGGCCTTCCTCGGGCCGACCCACTAGGAAACCCTGTAATGCGACACCAGATCCATGACCTGTTGGCCCCGGTGCCGGGGACCGCACGCCAGATCCACAGCTTCCACTTCGGCCCGGAGCAGGCCCAAGGCAAGATCTACATCCAGTCCTCGCTGCATGCCGACGAAATGCCCGGCATGCTCGTGGCCTGGCACCTCAAGCAGCGCCTGGCGGAGCTGGAAGCCGCCGGGCGCCTGCGCAGTCAGATCGTGCTGGTGCCGGTGGCCAATCCGGTCGGCCTCGAACAAGTGCTGATGGACGTGCCGCTGGGCCGTTACGAGCTGGAGAGCGGGCAGAATTTCAATCGCTGGTTCGTCGACCTCAGCGAAGAAATCGGCAACGACATCGAGGGCCAACTGGGCGACGATCCGCATCGCAACCTTGAGTTGATCCGCGCCAGCCTGCGCAACGCCCTCGCCCGCCAGACGCCCGCCACACAACTGCAATCCCAGCGCCTGACCCTGCAACGGCTGGCGTGCGATGCCGACATGGTGCTGGACCTGCATTGCGATTTCGAATCGGTGGTTCACCTCTACACCACGCCCGAGGCGTGGCCGCAGGTCGAGCCGCTGGCGCGTTATATCGAAGCCCAGGCGAGCTTGCTGGCCACCGATTCCGGCGGCCAGTCGTTCGACGAATGCTTCACCCTGCTGTGGTGGCAACTGCAGGAACGCTTTGGCGAGCACTTCGAGATTCCGCTGGGCAGTTTTTCGGTGACCGTGGAGTTGCGCGGCCAGGGTGACGTCAATCACCCGATGGCCAGTCGTGACTGCCAGGCCTTGATCGATTACCTGATCCAGTTCGATGCGATCGTCGGCGAGACCCGGCCGCAACCGCCCTTGCCCTTCCCCGCAACACCGCTGGCCGGTGTCGAGCCGGTCGCGACAGCGGCCGGCGGGCTGCTGGTGTACACCGCGCAAGCCGGCCAGTACCTGCAAGCCGGGCAACAGATTGCCGAAATCATCGACCCGATCAGTGATCGGGTTACCCCCATTTGCTGCACCGCTGCCGGCGTGATGTACGCCCGCTCGCTGCGGCGCATGGCCACTGCCGGCATGGTGATCGCCCACGTGGCCGGCGCCGAAGCCTATCGCAGCGGCTATCTACTTTCGCCTTGAGGATGTCTGTCCCATGTACAAATTGACGGTTGAAGGTCTGCACAAAAGCTATGGCGACCATCAGGTACTCAAAGGCGTTTCGCTCAAGGCCAAAACCGGCGACGTGATCAGCCTGATCGGCGCCAGCGGCTCGGGCAAAAGCACCTTTTTGCGCTGCATCAACTTCCTCGAACAACCCAACGATGGCGCCATGAGCCTCGATGGCCAAGCGATCCGCATGGTCACCGACCGCCACGGCATGCACGTCGCCGACCCGAATGAACTGCAACGCCTGCGCACGCGACTGGCCATGGTGTTCCAGCACTTCAACCTGTGGAGCCACATGACCGTGCTGGAAAACATCACCATGGCCCCGCGCCGGGTGCTGGGTTGCAGCAAGCAGGAAGCGGAAGACCGCGCCCGCCGTTATCTGGATAAAGTGGGCCTGCCGGCGCGGGTTGCCGATCAGTACCCGGCGTTTCTCTCTGGCGGCCAGCAACAGCGGGTGGCGATTGCCCGGGCGCTGGCGATGGAGCCGGAAGTGATGCTGTTCGACGAACCGACCTCGGCACTCGACCCGGAGCTGGTGGGCGAAGTGCTGCGGGTGATTCAGGGGCTGGCCGAGGAAGGCCGGACGATGATCATGGTGACCCATGAAATGAGCTTCGCCCGCAAGGTCTCCAGCCAGGTGTTGTTTCTGCATCAAGGGCTGGTGGAAGAAGAAGGCGCGCCGGAAGACGTGCTGGGCAACCCGAAGAGCGAACGGCTGAAGCAGTTCCTCAGCGGAAACCTCAAGTAACCCGAATCTCCAATGTAGGAGCTGCCGCAGGCTGCGATCTTTTGATTTGCCTTTCAAGATCAAAAGATCGCAGCCTGCGGCAGCTCCTACATTGAGATTGCGGTGTTTTTAAACCTTTCGTATGTCGGCGTGGTCACTGGAAGAACACTTCCAGAGCGCGCACAACCGGCATGGCGAAATCCACCGACCTCGCAAAAACCTGGTTCAGCGTACGCAACTGGAAGCCGTTCGCCTTTCAAAAGCAGGTGTGGGCCGCCGTTAAAAAAGGTCAGTCCGGGTTGCTCCACGCCAGCACCGGCGCCGGTAAAACCTATGCAGTGTGGTTCGCCGCGCTCAACCGCTTCGCCCGTTCAGCCGCGCCCGCAGCCACGACCAGCAAACGCAAACCCCAGAGCGAACCGCTGACCGTGTTGTGGATCACGCCGATGCGCGCCCTCGCTGCCGACACCGCGCGTGCCCTGCAAGCGCCGGTCAGCGATTTGCAGATTCCGTGGAGCATCGGTCTGCGCACCGGCGACACCAGCAGCGCTGAACGCGCACGTCAGGGCCGACGCCTGCCGACTACGCTGATCACCACTCCGGAAAGCCTGACCCTGCTGCTCGCCCGCGCCGACGCACAAACCGCACTGTCGAGCCTGCGCATGATCGTCGTCGATGAATGGCACGAATTGCTCGGCAACAAACGCGGCGTACAGCTGCAACTGGCCCTCGCCCGCCTGCGCCACTGGCAACCGGAGCTGATCGTCTGGGGCGTGTCCGCGACCCTCGGCAATCAAGCCCACGCCGAACAGGTGCTGATCCCACAGGGCGGCGGCATCAGCGTGCAGGGCCAGAGCGAAAAATCACTCAAGGTCGACACCTTGATCCCGCCCGCCATCGAACGTTTTCCGTGGGCCGGGCACATCGGTCTGAAGATGCTGCCGCAGGTTGTCGCCGAACTCGACGCCTGCGCCAGCAGCCTGGTCTTCACCAACACCCGCGCGCAGTCGGAAATCTGGTATCAGGCGTTACTCGAAGCGCGGCCGGACTGGGCCGGACTGATCGCGCTGCACCACAGTTCACTGTCTCGCGAGACCCGCGACTGGGTCGAGCAAGCGTTGAAGGACGGGCAGTTGAAAGCCGTGGTCTGTACGTCAAGCCTGGATCTGGGCGTGGATTTTTTACCGGTGGAACGGGTGCTGCAAATCGGCTCGGCCAAGGGCGTGGCGCGGCTGATGCAGCGTGCAGGGCGCTCCGGACACGCGCCGGGGCGCACCTCGCGAGTGACGCTGGTGCCGACCCACAGCCTGGAGCTGATCGAAGCCGTCGCCGCACGTGATGCCGTGGCGCAACGCCACATCGAACCGCGCCTGTCGCCGCACCAACCGCTGGATGTGCTGGTGCAGCATCTGGTCAGCATGGCGCTGGGTGGTGGCTTTATTCCCGAAGAGCTGTACGAAGAAGTGCGTGGTGCCTGGGCTTATCGAGACCTGACGCTGGCGAACTGGGCCTGGGCGCTGGCGTTCGTACGTCACGGCGGGCTTTCTCTGACGGCCTATCCGGATTACCGCCGGGTCGAACCGGATGAACACGGTGTCTGGCGCGTCCCCGATGCACGGCTCGCCCGCCGCCATCGCATGAGCATCGGCACCATCGTCAGCGACGCGAGCATTAATCTGAAATTCTGGAGCAAGGGTGGGGGTGGCAAGCAGTTAGGCAGTGTCGAGGAAGGCTTTATCGCGCGGCTGAAACCGGGCGATGGCTTTCTCTTTGCTGGGCGCCTGCTGGAGTTGGTGCGGGTGGAGAACATGACCGCGTACGTCAAACGCAGCACCGCGAAAAAAGCCGCCGTGCCGCGCTGGAATGGCGGGCGGATGCCGCTTTCCAACGAGCTGGCCGCCGCCGTGGTCAGTCGCTTCACAGCGGCCGCGCGGGGTGAGTTCGCCGGCCCGGAAATGCAGGCGCTGCAACCGTTGCTGCAAACCCAGGCGCGCTGGTCGGGTCTGCCCACCTCCGACAGTCTGTTGGCGGAGGTACTGAAATCACGCGAAGGCTGGCACCTTTTCCTCTACCCGTTTGCCGGGCGCCAGGTGCATCTGGGGCTCGCCAGCCTGCTGGCTTGGCGCATGAGCCAGCGCCAGCCGCTGACGTTTTCGATTGCGGTCAATGATTACGGATTGGAGTTGCTCAGCGCCACACCGGTCGATTGGTCCGGGCAATTCGATGCAGCGCTGCTCAGCCCCGAGCATCTGCTGCGCGACGTGCTCGCCAGCCTGAATGCCGGGGAGCTGGCGTTGCGGCGCTTTCGCGAAATTGCGCGGATCGCCGGGCTGGTGTTCGCCGGCTATCCCGGCGCGCCGAAAAGTACCCGTCAGGTACAGGCCTCCAGCGGATTGTTCTTCGAGGTGTTCAAGCAATACGACGCCGACAACCTGCTGCTGGCCCAGGCCGGGGAAGAAGTCCTGCGCGAAGAACTGGATATTCGTCGTCTGGAACAGACATTGGAGCGAATCAACCGGATGAAACTGGACATGCACCTGATCAAACGGCCTACACCGCTGGGCTTTCCATTGCTGGTGGAGCGCATGCGCGAAAGCATGAGCTCGGAAAAACTCGCCGACCGCATCCGGCGCATGGTCGGTGATCTGGAGCAATCCGCCGACAAGGGTCAAGCCTCATGAGTGCAGCCTATCCCGTGCGCCTGGCCGGCGAGGAACTCTGGCTGCTGCCGGAAAAGGCTCTGTACTGGCCGGCGCAGCAAGCGCTGCTGATCGCCGATGTGCATTTCGGCAAGGCTGCGGCGTACCGCAGCCTCGGCCAGCCAGTGCCACAAGGCACCACGACGGCGAACATCGAAGTGCTCGACCGCTTGCTGGCGAGGCTGCCCTGCCGGCAGCTGCTTTTCCTCGGTGACTTTCTGCACGGTCCCGGTTCGCATGCGGCGGGCACGCTCAATGCCTTGGCCGAATGGCGCGCACGTCACGCGGATCTGCCGATGACACTGATTCGCGGCAACCACGACAAACACGCTGGGGATCCGCCGGCGGCACTGAATATTCGCGTGGTTCCGGAACCGATGCTGCTCGGGCCGTTTGCCTTGCAACATGAACCCGACCCGCACCCGGAACGGCATGTGCTGGCCGGGCACGTGCATCCCGTCTATCGGCTTAACGGCAAAGGGCGGCAGCGTTTGCGTCTGGCGTGTTTCCGGCTGGGCGAGGGTTTGAGCCTGCTGCCAGCGTTTGGCGCGTTTACCGGCGGCTTTGCGGTGGAGAAGGATGACACCTGCAGGATTTTCGTCGTCGGCGACAACGAAATATGGCCGGTCATCTGAGGTAAAGGGCACACCTCGGCCAACTGGCCATTATCGGGCAGCGGCTCAAGCCACTGGCGCGGGTGGCGGCTCGTCCGGCAGCGTCGGCTCGCCCGGTTCGGTCGGTTGTTCGTTGGGCGTATCGGGATCAGGCTGACCGGGAATGCCGCCAGCCATATGGAAAGCCGGGTGTGCCAACAATGACCAGGCCAAAACGCCAACCTGATTGGGCTCAAGCCTTGCCAGTTGGGCGGTGATATGCGGATCGATCTTCATGCAACCTCCTCGGCGAAGGCCCGTTTTGCCAGAAGCAAAAACGGGCAGTACACCCCATAGAGTGTCTGCCCGCCAAAGAATTCCCGCGAACTGCCGGACGGATCAGGTACGCGGCAGGGTCACGCCACGCTGGCCTTGATACTTGCCGCCGCGATCCTTATAGGAAACTTCGCATTGTTCGTCGGATTCGAGGAACAGCATTTGCGCCACGCCTTCGTTGGCGTAAATCTTCGCCGGCAGGTTGGTGGTGTTGGAAAACTCCAGGGTCACATGACCTTCCCACTCAGGCTCGAGCGGGGTGACGTTGACGATGATGCCGCAACGCGCATAGGTGCTTTTACCCAGGCAGATGGTCAATACGTTGCGCGGAATGCGGAAGTATTCGACGGTGCTGGCCAGGGCAAAGGAGTTCGGCGGAATGATGCAGACATCGCTGTGAATGTCGACAAAGCTGCCGGCGTCGAAGTTTTTCGGGTCGACGATCGCCGAGTTGATGTTGGTGAACACCTTGAAATGGTTGGTGCAGCGCACATCGTAGCCGTAGCTCGACACACCGTAGGAGATCACACGGCTGTCGTCGCTGCCGCGCACCTGGCGCTCGACGAAAGGCTCGATCATGCCGTGTTCCTGCGCCATGCGGCGAATCCACTTGTCCGATTTGATGCTCATGGCGGGTGTCCTGAATAGCGAGGTGGAAAAAATCTGTCCGGCATCTTACCGGGCGCGCCGCCGGGTTCAAAGTGTGCGCTGCAATTCTCGGCGAACACGCTGGAAATACGCGCCCTGGCGACGAAGCGTCACACCGCCGATCCTTAAAACAGAGAAACCTTCGCAAGAAGCATTGGCACGTTCCGGAAAAAGGGTTAAGGTGGCGCCACTGTGCTGCTTGTGTCACTGAGAATCTCTACACGATATGTTGAATTTCGATCCAACCATCTACAAGAATTTTTCCTGCTCTTTGCACTCAGTCTCGGCCAGGGTTCTTCCTGAGTCGCAGTTATCTTTGTTCAAGGAGTTACACCATGTCTAATCGCCAAACCGGTACCGTTAAGTGGTTCAACGATGAAAAAGGCTTCGGCTTCATCACTCCACAATCCGGTGACGACCTGTTCGTTCACTTCAAAGCTATCCAATCCGACGGCTTCAAAAGCCTGAAAGAAGGCCAACAGGTTTCTTTCATCGCTACCCGCGGTCAGAAAGGCATGCAAGCTGAAGAAGTACAAGTTATCTAACTTGTAGCTTCTTTAGAAAAGAGCCCCGCCCTCAAAAGCGGGGCTTTTTTGTGGGTGTCTGTTTTCCAGACGCAAAAAAAGATCGCAGCCTGCGGCAGCGCCTGCAGGATAAATACCATTCCCCTGTAGGCGCTGCCGCAGGCTGCGATCTTTTGCTTGTGCCTTACCAGGCCACGCCAAACCCTGCGGTATAGCGGGTCTTGTTCAAATCTGCGTCTTTCGTGCCACTGATGATGTCGCGCTCGGCCTTGAGATTGAGCGACGCCCAGTCGGTGACCTTGTAACGCAGGCCCATCTCGGCATCCAGCGCGTAGTTGGCCACGTCCGACAGCGGCTTGCCCAGTTCGCCGTTGGTGAAGAACTCGACCTTCTTGCCGATCAGGTAGCGGTTGTAATCCCACTTCATCGCGACCGAATAGAAATTGTCCTTGCCGCCATCGCTGTACTCGTAATCGGTGCGGTTGAGCAGCGAGCCGAGCGAGAACGCCCCCAGCTCGTCGTCCCAGAACTGGTAACCCGGACCGGTACCGACCACGCGCTGACGTGACAGCTCTTCAACGTAATCACGCTTGTAGTTCAGGCGCCCCTGCCAGAACCACTTGTCGGTGAGGAAACGGTCGAGCGCGTATTCAGCGCGCCAGTTATTGGTGGTGACTGCGTCGTCCTGCACTTCGCGGTTGTATTCGCCCTCGGCAGTGTGCCGCCAGCGACCATGACGTGCGGTGGTCTTGAAGTCGATGTCGTAATCGTCGGTGTCCTTTTCCGCCCGCTGATAGTCCATCGCCAGGCCGATATTGCCTTTCCACACCAGATCTTCGACCACCGGTTTTGGTTTGAGAATCTGCTGGATACTCGCCAGCTCGACGGTTCTCGGCGCCTCGCCGTTGGCCAGAGTGACCTTGCCGTCATCGGCGGCGGTCAGCGACTTGGCCTTTTCACCGTTGTAGGCGTCCTGTTTCACCAGCAGTTCCTGATCGCTCTGCAGGGTCTTGACCTCTTTCCAGTCAATGGTGACCGCACCCGCGTACTGGGTCTGAATCAGCAATTTGCCGCCATCGAAAACGGAAATCTTGCCGCTCAATTTGTCACCGTTCTTCAACCAGACGGTGTCGGCAAGCAGGGGCGTGGATGCACTGAAAACAGCAAGGCACAGCAGGGTTCTGGACAGCATAAGCAGTTCAAGGGCTCAAGTTTGCGAAAAAAGGTCGGCATTATCCGTAGGAATAAGACCCTGACAAGGACTGACCGGACGATTTCCATTGAGTTCATTTCTCATCTGGCCGACGAGCGATTACGCTTAAGCCCATCCACACGACCGATGTTCAGGAACCGCACCGGTGAAAGAGCCGAACCCTCCCGATGAAAGCGAAGCGCAAATCCGACGCACGGCGCTTTATTCCACCCTTGCCCAAGTACCTGAAGGCAAAGTGGTCAGCTATGGTCAGCTGGCCGAACTCGCGGGTCTGGGGCGCGCCGCCCGCTGGGTCGGCCGGACCCTCAGCCAACTACCCGGCGATACCAGACTGCCGTGGCACCGGGTATTGGGTGCCGGCGGTCGGATCAGCCTGCCGCCGGGCAGCCCCTCGGGAGACGAACAACGGGCACGATTACGTTCTGAAGGCGTCACCATCCTGAACAATCGTGTGGATATTCAGCGCCATGGCTGGCGTCCGATAGAGCACAGCGGTTAGAGTGCGCGCTTTGTTTTCGCAATCTTGAGGCAGACTTCAGCCCATGCCCCGTAAAACCTGGCGCGCCGCGCTAGCCGCCTATGCCAGTCCTTCGACGCTCGTGCTGTTGTTGCTCGGTTTTGCTGCCGGCCTGCCGTACATGCTGGTGTTTTCGACGCTGTCCGTCTGGCTGCGTGAAGCCGGCGTTGCCCGTGAAACCATCGGCTACGCCAGCCTGATCGGCCTGGCCTACGCCTTCAAATGGGTCTGGTCACCGCTGCTCGACCAATGGCGCCTGCCTTTATTGGGCAAGCTGGGCCGCCGCCGTTCGTGGCTGGTACTCTCGCAGTCGTTAGTGATTCTGGGCCTGATCGGCATGGGCTTCTGTGATCCGCAGAAACACCTCTCCTGGCTGATCGCCATTGCCGTCATCGTCGCCTTTGCCTCCGCCACCCAGGATATCGCGGTCGACGCCTATCGCTTGGAAATCGCCGACGACAGCCGTCAGGCCGCACTGGCCGCCAGTTACATGTCCGGCTATCGCGTCGCCGCCCTGCTGGCCACGGCGGGCGCGCTGTTCTTCGCCGAGGGCTTCGGCTCCACCGGCTTCAACTATCAACATTCAGCCTGGACCGGCACCTACGCCCTGTTCGGGGTGTTGATGGTCCCTGCCCTGCTGACCTCGCTGCTGATGCGCGAACCGCCCGTGCCATTGCGCACGCAGTTGCAGGCCGGTCGCTACAGCTTCGTCCATCAACTGGCCTCGGTATTCGTGCTGATCGTGTTGCTGGTGTCGGTTCCGGCGATGTTCACCCAGCTCTACAACACCGATTTCGCCAGCGTACTCTTCGGTCAGATGAGTCCGCTCGACCTGCTGCTCGAAGACCGCGCCTTCCTGCGTGCCATCCTCTATACCCTGCTCACCGGCCTGTGCCTGTCGACCATGGGCCGTCGCGGCCTGGCGCCAGTACTGACCCCGGTCAACGACTTCATCCTGCGCTACCGCTGGCAGGCGTTGCTGTTACTTGGACTGATCGCCACCTACCGGATGTCCGACACGGTGATGGGCGTGATGGCCAACGTGTTCTACATCGACCAGGGCTTCACCAAGGATCAGATCGCCAGCGTCAGCAAGATCTTTGGCCTGATCATGACCCTGGTTGGCGCCGGCATGGGCGGCCTGCTGATTGTGCGCTTCGGTATCCTGCCGATTCTGTTCATCGGTGGCGCGGCTTCGGCGGCGACCAACCTGCTGTTCGTGATGCTGGCCGACATGGGGCCGAACCTGCAGATGCTGGTGGTGACCATCTCCCTCGACAACTTCAGTTCCGGGCTCGCGACCTCGGCGTTCGTCGCCTACCTGTCGAGCCTGACCAACCTCAAGTTTTCGGCCACGCAGTACGCCCTGCTCAGTTCGATCATGCTGTTGCTACCGCGCCTGATGGGCGGTTACTCCGGTGTCATGGTCGAGAAGTTCGGTTACCACAACTTCTTCATGATCACCGCGCTGCTCGGGGTGCCGACGCTGGTGCTGATTGCCCTGCACTGGTTCCAGGAAAATCGCCGCGCGGGCCCGACGCCAACGCCCGAGCCTGCACCGACCTCCGTCGTCGAAGAGTCGTAGGACATTTCAGATACGGCGGGAGGATTCCCGCCGTCGAGCCTCACCGCCAAGCGCAATCCTGTACGTCGGCAAATCTCGCCGGTACACTGCTCCGTCATTTCCAGTCATAGCAACCGACAACGGCCAACCATGCGCACCAGTCAATTTTTGCTCGCCACACAGAAAGAAACGCCTTCCGATGCGGTCGTCGTCAGCCACCAACTGATGCTGCGCGCCGGCATGATCCGCAAACTCGCTTCGGGCCTGTACACTTGGCTGCCGATGGGCTTGCGGGTAATGCGCAAGGTTGAAGCCATCGTTCGCGAAGAAATGAACGCTGCCGGTTCTCTTGAAGTGTTGATGCCGAGCACCCAACCGGCCGAGCTGTGGCAGGAATCGGGGCGCTGGGAAGAATACGGCCCTGAGCTGCTGCGCATCAAAGACCGCCACGGTCGCGACTTCTGCGCGGGCCCTACCCACGAAGAAGTGATCACCGATCTGATGCGCAACGAGTTGAGCAGCTACAAGCAGCTGCCGATCAACCTGTACCAGATCCAGACCAAATTCCGTGACGAAATCCGCCCACGCTTCGGCTTGATGCGTGGCCGTGAATTCATCATGAAGGACGCCTACTCGTTCCACGCCGATCAGGCTTCGCTGCAGGTCACCTACGACCGCATGCATCAGGCGTACTGCAACGTGTTCACCCGCCTGGGCCTGAAATTCCGTCCGGTTGAGGCCGACAACGGTTCGATCGGCGGCGCTGGCTCCCACGAGTTCCACGTACTGGCCGAGTCCGGCGAAGACGACATCGTCTTCAGCAACGGCTCCGACTACGCGGCGAACATCGAGAAAGCCGAAGCCGTGCCACGGGAAACCTCGCGTCCAGCACCAGCGGAAGAGCTGCGCCTGGTCGACACCCCGGACACCAAGACCATTGCCGCGCTGGTGGAAAAATTCAATCTGCCGATTGAAAAGACCATCAAGACCCTGATCGTCCACGCCGAAGAGCCAGGCAAGCTGATTGCGCTGATCATCCGTGGCGACCACGAGCTCAACGAAATCAAGGCTGCCAACCAGCCAGGCGTGGCCAGCCCGCTGGTGATGGCTTCCGATGCCGAACTGCGTGACGCCATTGGCGCCGGCGCCGGTTCCCTCGGCCCGCTGAACCTGCCGCTGCCGATTATCATCGACCGCTCGGTCGAGCTGATGAGCGACTTCGGCATCGGTGCGAACATCGACGACAAGCACTACTTCGGCGTGAACTGGGAGCGCGATCTGCCGGTTCCAACCGTCGCCGACCTGCGTAACGTCGTGGCCGGTGACCCAAGCCCGGACGGCAAAGGCACCCTGGAAATCAAGCGCGGCATCGAAGTCGGGCACATCTTCCAGCTGGGCAACAAGTACAGCAAGGCGATGAAGTGCGAAGTGCTGGGCGAGAACGGCAAGCCGGTCACCCTGGAAATGGGTTGCTACGGTATCGGCGTATCCCGCGTGGTCGCTGCCGCCATCGAGCAGAACAACGACGACAAAGGCATCATCTGGAGCGACACCCTGGCGCCGTTCCAGATCGCCCTGGTACCGCTGCGCTATGAAACCGAGCAGGTGCGCGAAGCCACTGACAAGCTGTACGCAGAACTGACGGCGGCCGGTTTCGAAGTGCTGCTGGACGATCGCGACAAGAAAACCAGCCCGGGCATCAAGTTCGCGGACATGGAGCTGATCGGCATTCCTCACCGGATCGTGGTCAGTGACCGCGGCCTCGCCGAAGGCAACCTGGAATACAAGAGCCGCACCGAGGCCGAAGCGCAAGCGCTGCCGGTCGCCGATGTGCTGTCCTTCCTTCAGGCCCGTATCCGCCGCTGAATCCAGATAGAGACCTCATGTTCAAGCGAAACACCTTGGGCCTCGGTGGCGCCGCCTTGTGCGGCGCCCTGCTGGTCAGCGGCTGCGCCAATCAGATGTCACAGCGCAGCGAGCACGAAGAGCGGGTCGAGCGCAAACTGCTCGACCACAGCCTGCAGATCGATGTCGGTGAGCCTAAGGTGCTCGAGCTGCCGCAACGACGTGTGAAGATCAACGAACAGAAGACCTTCGAAGTCACCGAGTTCGAAGTCACACGCCGTTACGACCGCTACACGCCTTACCAGCCCTGGCGCGAAATCTATGAGATTCCGTTGGGTGCAGTGGCGGTGGTCGCTGGTATCGGTGCCAATGTGGTCAACGTGTTCGCTTTGGGCAATCTGCCGGACAGCGTGACCAAGGACTGGCTGAACTACGGCATTGCCGGGGTCAACCCGTTCATGAACGTGCAGTCTCACGGTCGTGCACAACAGAACCTGGCCGGTATCGATGAAGTCCAGCGCGACAAGCGCACGGAATATTCGAGCCTGCCGTGGAGCGAGCGCCCGGTGCAGGTCAAGGCCGGCAAGCAGACCTTCGACATGACCACTGACCGCAACGGCGTGCTGCGCCTGAACCTGCTGGACAGTCCGTTCGCCGAAAATGACCTGAATCACATCGGCAAACTGCAGATCAGCGTCGAAGACGGCAAGGATGACGTGCACAGCGATTCGTCCCTGGCGATCAGCAGTCATTTGCGCAGCAAGTTGCTCGAAGCCCACGGGTTGATTTATGACGATCTGGAAGACGACGAAGTGAGCCAATGGGTCCACCGAGTCAAGCGCCTGTCGGAGCTGGGTCTGGAAGAAGAAGCCAGCGAACTGGAGCAAAGCCTGATCGAACTGACGCGTAACGATCCTGAATTGCAGGCCGAGTTTCTCAAGTCGCTGACCAAGGATGCCGGGCGCCTGGTGGCTGATCCAGGACCGAATTAAGCCTTAAAAGATCGCAGCCTGCGGCAGCTCCTACAGGGAACGCATTCCAATGTAGGAGCTGCCGCAGGCTGCGATCTTTTGACTCTTAACGCTCAAACAACTCCATCTGCTCAAACCCGCCGCGCAAATCCTCCAGCCGGACCCCCACGCCCAACAACCGCACCGGTTTCCCGCCACGATTGAATGCCTGCGTCAGCATCAACTGATAACTGCCCAGATCGCGCCCTGCCCCGGCCTGCTCCAATGTGGTCTGGGTAAAGTCATGAAACTTCACTTTGACGAACGGCTTGCCCGGCCGATAACTGCTGTCGATCCGTTCCATGCGGGTTTTCAGGGTGTCCAGCAGCTCCGGCAGTTTGTCGAGGCAACTGCGCAGATCCGGCAGATCGACGTCGTAGGTGTTTTCCACGCTGATTGACTGACGGCGACTGTCGTTATGCACCAGCCGATCATCAATCCCACGGGCCAGACTCCAGAGTCGCTCACCGAAACTGCCGAATTCGCGCACCAGCGCCAATTTGTCCCACTCGCGCAGTTGCAGGCAATCGACGATGCCGAGCTTGCCCAGCTTGTCCGCGGTGACTTTGCCGACGCCGTGCAACTTGCTCACCGGCAAACCGCTGACGAAATCTTCCACCTGATCCGGAGTAATGACGAACAGCCCGTTGGGCTTCTTCCAGTCACTGGCGATCTTGGCCAGAAACTTGTTCGGCGCCACACCCGCAGACACGGTGATGTGCAACTGATTGGATACGCGCCGGCGGATATCCTGAGCGATACGCGTGGCGCTGCCGCCAAAATGCGCGCTGTCGGAGACGTCGAGATAGGCTTCGTCCAGCGACAGCGGTTCTATCAGGTCGGTGTAATCGCGAAAGATCGTATGAATTTCCTTAGAGGCTTCGCGATAGGCGTCCATGCGTGGCTTGACGATGGTCAGGTCGGGGCACAGCTTCAAGGCGTGTCCGGATGACATTGCCGAGCGCACACCATAGGCCCGCGCTTCATAGTTGCAGGTTGCAATCACTCCACGCCGATCCGCCGACCCACCCACCGCCAATGGCTTGCCGGCCAGGTTCGGGTCGTCGCGCATCTCGATGGCGGCGTAGAAACAATCGCAGTCGACGTGGATGATTTTTCGTTGAGTCATGACAGAAAAGGAAACATGGCGAGCCGGATCCGCAGTATCTCACTGACACCTGTATATAGCACCAGTGGTCTGAATGTTCTTTTCAGTTTGTAGGACAACGACAATGAATTTATTTTCTCAATCGAAAATCATTGGCCGATAGAGCTGAAAGCCTTGTCCCACCTGCCCTGCGTCCCTTCTCCCGCCCTGCAAAAAGCGCTAAGCGATTGAACAGGAACAGATTTATCCAGATTCAAGGTTGACACTCCGGTGATCCTCTGTAGAATGCCGCCACACAG
>NZ_JTKF01000028.1:0-64742 GCF_000828175.1 Pseudomonas sp. W15Feb9B
TTTGGGTTACCTTTTCGGCGTCTGGAAAAGGTGACTCGCTGTAAGAGCGAAACCGCCAGCAGCAACACCCGCAGCAACGGATATCCCCCCAAACCCCCAAGAGCCTGGTCGGCCCAAAGGCCGCCAAGCCCCAATCAGCCCCCCAAAAAAAACGCCAGCAAATGCCGGCGTTTCAGTGAGCGCTAAACGTATTACCAGTTATAGGTCACGTCAGCAGTCATGGTCCGGCCTTCGCCGTAATAGCAATCGAGGGTACCGTTGCACGCGGCCACGTATTTCTCGTCGGTGAGGTTCTGGAGGTTGGCTTGCAGTTTCACGCCTTTGACATGCAGCGGCGATTTCTCCAGGTCGTAAGAGACCATGGCGTCATACACGGTGTAGGACGGAATCTGGAACGAGTCCGACTCGTAATCCGAACCGTAGCTGCTGCGCACGTAGCGGGCGCCCAGGCCCATGCCGAAACCGGCGAGGGCGGTGGAGATGTCGAAGTCGTAGTTGACCCACGCGGAGGCGGTCAGTGGTGGACGCATGGCCAGGGTGCGACCTTCGCGACCGTCGTTGTCTTTCTCCCACTTGGTCTGGTTACGCGACACCGCCGCCAGCACGCGCAGGTTGCGGGTGACGTTGACCTTGCCTTCCAGCTCGATACCGCGCGAACGCACGGAGCCGCTCTGGGTGCTGAAGCCCGGGTTGTTGAGGTCGGTGGTGAGCATATTGTCCTGGTCGATCTGGTACGCCGACAGCTGAATGAAGCCGTCGATCGACTTCGGCTCGTACTTGACGCCGACTTCGTACTGCTTGCCGGTGGTCGGTTCGAAGGCGCTGCCGCTCATGTCGGTACCGGTTTGCGGCAGGAACGATTCGGCGTAGCTGACGTACGGTGTGATGCCGTTGTCGAACTCGTAGCCGAGGCCGGCACGACCGGTGAACTTCTCGTCCTTCTGGTTGCTGTGGCCGCCGCTCAGCGGTTGCTTGTTGTCGGTTTCAGCGAAGTCATAACGACCGCCGAGGGTCAGGAACCACTGGTTCCAGCGCAGTTGATCCTGAGCGTACAGGCCGGTCTGGGTGATGGTGTTGTCCCACTTGTACGGCTGGCGGAAATTGATCTGGCTGCCATACACCGGGTTGTACAGGTCCAGACCTGGAGCGGTGCGGTCGTACAGGCCGAGGAATTTCGAATTGTAGTGGTAGTAGTCCACACCCAGTAGCACGGTGTGTTCGACATCGGCGGTGTTGAACTTGGCCTGGGCGATGTTATCGATGCCGTAGACCTTGTTGTGCTGCGACCAGTCCACCGCATAACGGCTCTGGTAGCTGCCATCGTTGAGGCCGGTGACCGGGTTGGTCGGGAACGAATAACCGTGCAGCGGCGCCACGTACTGGTCATTGATGTCGGCGTAACGCGCGTTCTGCTTCAGGGTCCAGACGTCGTTGAGTTCGTGGGCAATCTCGTAACCGACCACGAACTGCTCGCGGTGGTATTTGTTCACGTCCGGCTCGCCGAGGAACAGGCTGCGGCTGATGCGCCCGGCCTGGCTGCGATGCACGGTGCCGTTGGCCGGCAGGCCCTGGGCTTCCGGTACGTCGTGGTCTTTCTGGTACTGACCGAACACGGTGATGGTGGTCTGATCGTTAGGCAGCCAGGTCAGGCTTGGCGCCAGCAGCATGCGGTTCTGGCTGGCGTAGTCGATGGCCGAGCCGCTGTCGTTGACCACGCCGGTCAGGCGATAGAGGAATTCGCCCTGATCGTCGATCGGGCCGCCGAGGTCGAAGGCGCCGTATTTGCGGTCATAGCTGCCGCCACCGAGCTTCACTTCGTGCAGCGGGGTCGCGGTCGGACGCTTGCTGACCATGTTGACGATACCGCCCGGCTGGTTCTGGCCGTACAGCACCGAGGCCGGGCCCTTGAGCACTTCGACGCGCTCCAGAGTGTACGGGTCGATCTGCAGCGAACCGCCGGTGCTGCCGCCGCCGTAAGGCATGTGCAGGCCGTCGAGGTACAGCGGAGTAGGGGAGAAGCCACGGGAGGTCGGTTCGTCGAAGATCTTCACCCGGTCCGAGAAACCGCCGCCGGTCATGCCCGGCGTGTATTGCAGGGCTTCGGTGACGGTCTTCGAGCCGCGCATCTTGATTTCGTCTTGAGTGACGACGTTGATGGTCTGCGGGATTTCCTTGAGCGACGAATCGGTTTTCGAACCGGTGGCGCTGCGCTTGGCGACGATCCCGTCGACCGGGCCCCAGGCCGATTCGGCAGTGGCGGAAATGCTGGTCGGGGCCAGATCGAGGCTGGCGCCACCGCTGCTGCGCGAACGCAAGGCGACGTTGTTGCCCTCGACGCTGTAGGCGATGTTGGTGCCTTGCAGCAGTTGCGCGATGGCGGCGGTCGGTTCCAGGTTGCCACTGACCGTGCTGCTGCGCAGACCGCTGACTTCATCCGGGCTGTACAGCACTTGGAGGTTGGTCTGGCGACCGAATTCCTGCAAGGCGCTCCCCAGCGACTGTGCAGGAATATTGATCGCCACGGCGGCGGCCTGGGCCTGGCCGGCCATCGGCACGGTCAGGGCCATGGCGCAGAACGCGGGCAAGGTGCAACGGAAGGAGCGGCGGATCAGCAGGGCCTTGGCGAGCGGGTGGAGTCCGTGCGGTGCGGGCATTGTTCTTCTACTCTTCAAAGTGTTGACTGAGAACTATTTCTATTAACTGTTAGTAAGACGTTGAGCCTTCCGAAAACCGGAAAGCTCAACGCCATTTTTTTTACAAATTTTTCACAGTCAGGCGGGTTGCAGCTCAGTGACCACTTTGCCGGCGCTCATGCGCACCAGTTGGTCGGCGACATCGAAGTAACGATCGTCGTGGGAAATGACGATGATGGTCTTGCCCAGACGCTTCAGGTCCGGCAGCAGCTCGGTGTAGAAAATCCGCCGGAAGGTCGGGTCCTGATCGGCGGCCCACTCGTCGAACACCAGCACCGGACGCTCCTCCAGCCAGGCGTTGATCAGGGCCAGACGCTTGCGCTGGCCGGTGGACAGGTCGGTGGTGGTGAACGAGCCGTCACGCACGCTGACCTTGTGCGCAATTTCCAGACGCTCCAGGTATTTGTTGGCGTCTTCCGGGATATGCGTGTCGCCCTGGACCACGTCGTCGAACAGGTAATAGTCGGCGAAGATCGTGGTGAACAACTGGCGGTAATCGTCGCGGTTGCTGGCGTCGACGAGCTGCTGATTGAGGTGGATTTCGCCTTGCTGTGGCGCGTACAGGCCCAGCAGCAACTTGATCAGCGTGGTCTTGCCGCAGCCGTTTTCGCCGACGATGAAAATGATGTCGCCCTGTTCGATTTTCAGGTTCACCGGCCCCAGCCGGAACGGCTTGGCGCCTTCTACCGTCGGGAAACTGTACGAGACATCGGTCAGTTCCAGGCTGTGCACCGGGGTCTTTTGGTGGCCCTGATCGCTGAGCAACAGGTGCGGTTCGGGCGAGGAAAACTGCTCGGAGAGATCGGCAATCCGGCGGAACGCGATTTGCGCGCGACTGACGATCGGCAAGGTGCCAATGATGTGTTCCAGCGGCCCTTTCATGTACAGCAGCACCAGCACGAAGCCGCTCATGACTGCTTTGTCAGCACTCGGCCACAGCGATTGCAGGCCCAGCGCCAGGCCGATCACCACGAAGAACAGCATCGAACCCAAGGTCTTGGCGACCACGAAAATGTTTACCGAGCGCACCTGCGTTGCGCAGATCTTGTCGGCCGTGCCTTCGATCCCCGAAACGAACATGCGATGCCGGCGCGGGCGGTGGATGCGCAGTTCCTTGGCACCCTCGGCGACGGCGTGATAGTGCTTCTGCAACTCGTCTTCGTAGTCGCGGGCCTTGAGGAAACCCTGCATGCCGCGCCCGCGCGCGATGTACTGAATGACCGTGCCGATCAGGATCGCCACCGCCATCATCAGGAACATCGGCCACGACAGCATCGCCAGGTAGCCCATGCAACCGAGGGTCACGGTCAGGGAAATCGCCAGCGGCGCAAAGGCGAAAGCGAAGTCGCTGATAGTGTCGACATCGTGGGTCAGCACCGGAATCAGCCGATGGCTGCGGTAGCGCTCGATCTGCTCGATCGGCGCCGAGAGGACTTTCTCGCCGAGCTCTTTGCGCAATGTGGCGATGATGTGCTGGCCGACGAAATTGGTGCCGATGTCGGAAAAGATCGAGCTGGTCAGCGCCAGCAGGCACAGGCCGGCGAACACCGCGACCATGGTGCTGGTCAGTGCGCCCTCGGCGTGCAGCACGTTGTTGATGGTCGCCAGCAGCGCGGTGACGCTCAGGCCACCGACCATGCCGAGCAGGATCGACACGCTGACGATCAGTCGAAAGGGTTTGAGCAGGGCGAACAATTCATTGATCACCCCGCGTGTTGGTTTGCTCATGGAGGTTCCCTGCTTGAAGGAGCGGCGAACACCGGCACTGCGCGTGGGTTCGCCTGGATGACGTAGAGGGCAGTGGGCGCGCCATGGAGGATCGCGCCCACTTTTAGAACGACTGGCAGGACGGCTAATTTAGCCGGGCGATGGCGTTACAGATCACGGGCGACCCGGAAGCCGATCCAGTCGCCACGGGTGTCGGTGTAGGTGGCGTTGCGGTTGCCCGAACGCGAAAACACCGGTGCCTCGCCCCAGTCGTTGCCACGGATGCGCCGCACTTCGCACTTGCCGCTCAACCAGGCGCTGCCATCGCTAGGCGCGCCGACGTAGTTCTCGTTGTAGCAATCGGCGGTCCACTCATAAATATTGCCGTGCATGTCGTAGACGCCGAAGGCGTTGGCCGGGAAGCTGCCGGCCGGCGCGGTGAAGTTGTAGCCATCGGCGGCGCCATAGGTGTTGGCGTGTTTGGCGATGCTGTATTCCTTGCCCTCGTCGAACGGGAAGGGGAACGGTCCCGTGCTGCCGGCGCGTGCGGCGTATTCACGCAGCGACTCGCTGACCAGCCGGTATTGCTGGCCGGTCTTCTTCGACAGCCAGGCCACGTAAGCTTCGACCTCCGGGAAATCCATGCACACCGCCGGGTGCTTGTCGGTGTACTGCTTGCGCGGGTCGCTGCCCTGATAATCCGGGATCCCGGCCTTGCACGCGCGACCGGGGCGCGTATCGCCGTCGGGCATCTTGTAGCCGCTGTCCTTGAGGTAGGCGTCCCACTCGCCGCGCAGAATCTGGAAACGGCTGATCGCCAGCGGTTTCGCAAACGTCACCGGGTGCAGCGGTCCTTCATCCGGCTCGCGGCCGACCTCATCTTCCGGGGTGCCCATGGTGAACGTGCCGGTGGGCAGCACGACCATTTCCGGGCAGTCCTTGCAGTCCTTGAACACCTTGCCCGGCGCAGGTGGGGTGGCGGCCTGTGCGGCGCCCGGCAGCAGGCCGACGGCGAGGGCGGTGAGCATCAGCGCCGGCAGCGCCTTCAAGGAAAATCGACGCAGTTCACTGTTCATTGCGAGTCTCGCTAAAAGGAAAAGGGGATCGCCCGGATTCACAGGGCCTGGTCGAGCACGGCCAGCAAGCGGTCGATTTGCTCTTCGTCGTTGAGCAGCCCCGGCGCGGTGCGAATCACCGGGCCGACGTCGCGGTGTACGGCATCGGCCACCACGCGGTTGGCCATCAGGTGCGCGGCGATCTTGTCGCTGTCCTTGCCCTTGACCCGGAAGAAGGTGAAACCGGCGGACAGCTCAGGGCTCAGCGGCGTGACCAGTTCGATCTGCGGACGTTGCTGCAGGCGTTGTTTCAGGTAGCTGTTGAGCGCGTGAATGCGCGCCTCGACCTCGGCCTTGCCCAGCTCAAGATGCAATTTGAACGCTTCGTCCAGCGCCCAGCGGTGCTCGAACGAGTGATAGCCGCCGGGCGTCATGGTGGTGGAAAACGCCGTGGCTTCGGAGAACGTCGGAATGATCGGGGTGACGTACCTGACTTCGGCGAAGCGGCTGCAGACGATGCCGGTGCCACGTGGGCCGAACATCCACTTGTGGGTGCCGGCGATGAAGAAGTCGCAGTTCATTTGCGCAAAGTTCAGGTTGTCCACGCCGAAGCCATGCACCCCGTCGACCACGTAAACAATGCGGTCAGCGTCGCTGCGACCACGGTTGTGCCGGTCGACGATGGCGCCGATTTCACCGATGGGCAGTTTCATGCCGCTGCCCGAATGCACCCAGCACATGCCCAGCACCCGGGTTTCGGGGCGGATGGCGCCGTCGATGGCAGCAAGGATTTCTGCTTTGCTCGCGTTGTACGGATCCTTGAACAGGCGAATCTTGCGCACCCGGGTGCCGTCGCGTTCGCTACGCAGGGCGAGGATGGTGTGGGTCGCGTAGTGCTCGTGTTCGGTGGTGAGGATTTCCTGATCGGGGCGCACGTGTACGCCGCCGTAGATCGTCGCGAGACCTTCGGTGGTGCTGCCGGTCAGGGCGATCTGTTTGGCGTCGGCTTGCAGATAGCGACCGGCCCAGACTCGCACGTTCTCTTCGCGCTGTTCGATCACGCCGAGGTCCCAATCCATGGCCAGGCCGGGATTGTTGTCGAGGGCGGCGCGGTGTCGTTCAATCGCCTCGCGCACCGGTTTCGGGTGCGAGGTGATCAGGAAGTTGGAGAAGTGCAGATACGCCGGATCCTGGTCGAACAGCTGCTGCAACCGCGTCCACTTGTTGCCGGTCGCGGGCGCGGCGTTCGCGGCGCCGGCGACATTCGGCAGGCTCGCGCCCAGTGGCAGCGCCGCCGCGAGAATCCCCGCCTGCTTCAAGAACTCACGACGATTGCTCATGGCTTGACAGTTCCCGGCGCGGCGGCCAGTGCCGGTTTCGCGGCTTTCTCGACCTGATCCCAGACCCGCAGGAAGTTGCCGCCCCAGAGCTTGGCGATGTCCGCTTCGGAATAACCACGCGAGATCAGCTCGGCGGTGACGTTGCGAATTTCGCCGACGTTCTCGAAGCCTTTGACGCCGCCACCTTCGTTGAAGTCGGAGCTGATGCCGACATGGTCGATGCCGATCTTGCGCACCGCGTAATCGATTGCATCGCCCAGATCCTTGAGGCTGGCTTTCGGCTCTTCTTCGAGGATGCCGTAGAGGCGGCTGGCGTACTGGCCAAACTTCTCCTCGGACCACGCGGCAATGATCGGGTCGCCCGGCATCAACGCCATCGCCAGGTTCGGCAGCGGCGGCAGGTCGAAGTCCTTGCGCATCTCGTTGAGCTTGTCCTGGGTTTGCTGGGTGAGCGGACGCAGGTATTGCGAGAACGCGACGATCTGCACCACGCCGCCGCTGTTTTTGATCAGCTGCATTTCCTTGTCGCTGAGGTTGCGCGGAATATCGACCATCGCACGCGGCGCCGAATGCGAGGCCACCAAAGGCGTGCGGCTCAGTTGCGCAACTTGTTCGAGGGCCTTGGTCGACATTTGCGAGACGTCGATGATCACGCCCAGATCGTTGAGGCGCTTGACCGCTTGCTTGCCCAGATCCGATAGACCGTCGAGGGCGTCCGGCGAATCATTGAGAAATGGCAGCGGCCGCGACGAATCCGCCCAGTCGTTGTTGCCGATGTAGCTGAAACCGAACATGCGCATGCCGCGCGCCGTCCACAGGTCCAGCAGGTTGAGGTCGTGGCCCAGCGGATAGGCGTTGAGCATGCTGATGAAAATCGCGAACTTGCCTTCGCCGTGCAAGCGCCGGAAGTCGTCGGGGGTATAGGCAATGGCGACCTGATTGGGGTAGTCGCGAACCATGCCGGAGATGATCTTGAAGCGGATTTCCTGCTGGTTGCGCGCCTCGTCGACGAAGCCAGGGGTCGGCTTGTGCGGGGCGTTCGAGCCGTTCCACATTTCCGGCCAGCCGAAGATGGTCAGTGCGGCGCCGGACAGGCGTCCACGGCTGGCCTTGGCCAGGTCGAACTGGCCGTCGCCGTCCTTGTCGGCCTCGTGGCCGTCGGTGCCGAAATTTTGCGTCAGGCTGACATGGCTGTCGAAAGACAGCATGCGTTCGTGCAGCTCATCGGCCTGCTTCATGACTTTGGCCGGGTAGCCGAGGTCGTCCTTGAACCAGTGGTGCCACACGGCAAAGCCTGCGCCGGCACTGATCGCCAGGGCCAACGGCAGGCCGATGAATAGAGCCTTTTTCGAACGTGGTTTTGTCATTGCCATCTCAGTCAGGTTCGCCATCGAGGTGCAGGCGCGGGGGCCTTCGCTATCTGGGAAGAACGAGTGGATGGCCGTGGAATTTAGGTTGCCAGGTTAAAAGATCGCAGCCTGCGGCAGCTCCTACATTGGAACGCGATGACTGTAGGAGCTGCCGAAGGCTGCGATCTTTTCAGGTACCCCCATAAATTTGTGCATGGAGCAAACGTTCTAGCTTGGATAAAGCCTGCTTCATGGCTGACACAGGTAGGGCAATGAAGATTTCTCGACGATGGTTCATGGCGGGCCTGGCGCTGACCGGCGCTGCCGTGCCTGCGGCGTATTTCGGGCATCGTGAATGGACGAAGCCGGACCCGACGATCACCCCGGGTGAAGCGTCTTTCGACGTCGCCGACATGGCCGGGCAGCGCCTGGCGAATGCGTTGCGCGGGGTGTGGGATATCCGTTTCGAAGGTGCCGATGCCGGCCTCGAAGGCTTGCCGCTCAAAGGCCTGCAAGTGTTTCTCGACATCGGCCAGAAGGGTCGCGGCGTGTGCGGTTTTCTCGACACGCCCGAGCGCCTGCGTTCCGCTGAAACACCGCGTTATCGAATTCTGGGCGACCTCGCGAAAGCCGATGCGGCGAAGCTGAGCTGGCGCCTGATCGGCGCTGACGGTCAGATCAGCTATGAGCTGGAGATGATCCTCGATGAGGTCTGGGCCGACTTCGGCAATGCCGGCAGTGGCACCCTCAGCGGCAAGGCCTTGCGCCTGGATCGCTCGCTGGCCTTGCCGGCGCAGGACAACCGCTTCGTCGCCGTCAAACGGCTGTTTCCCGAAGCGCGCGAGCGCACGCCGCTCAACCCGACATTGCTGGCGTGGCTGATCTCGCCCGAGCATCGCCTGTTTCACCAGTTGTGGCATGCGACCCGGGACAAGTGGCACAAGCTGCCCGAGGACAAACGCGAAGCCTTGCGCGGCATCGGCTGGCAGCCCGGCCCGCGTGACAAGGAGCGCGATGCCCGTGGCCCGCGCAAGGACCGCAATGGCTCGGGCGTGGACTTTTTCTTCATGCACCGGCACATGCTCGGGACGGCGCGCTCGATGCAGGATCTGCCGTCGTGGGCGTTTTTCCCGCTGCCGCAGCCGGAGCTGATCCGCGACCGTGTCGGCTTCGCCCGCTATTTCGACAACCACGACGGCTCAGCCTTGCCGCCCACCTGGACGGCGGCGGGCGATGACGAATTCAGTCAGTGGGTCAGCGACATCAAGACCGCCGAGACCTACGAAAGCAACTTCCAGGTCTGGGAGTCGCAATACCGCGATCCGGCGTATCTGGCCCGGCTCACCCTCGGCCAGTTCGGCTCCGAAGTCGAGCTGGGCCTGCATGACTGGTTGCATATGCGCTGGGCCTCCGTGCCGCGCGATCCGTCCAACGGTCAGCCGGTGCCGTTTGCCCGCGATCCGGCGGACTTCGCGGCCCGCTGGTACAACGCCGAAAACGACTTCCTCGGCGATCCGTTTTCTTCCCACGTCAACCCGACGTTCTGGCATTTCCATGGCTGGATCGATGATCGCATCGAGGACTGGTTCCGCGCTCACGAGCGTTTCCACCCGGGCGAAGTCGCGCGGCTGCAGGTCAATGGCGTGCCATGGTTTGCCCCGGGGCGCTGGGTGGAAGTCGATGATCCGTGGCTCGGACCGATCACCCATGGTTGCAGTACCACGCCGGGATTGCAGGTGGGCAAGTCGGTGGAGATGGATCCGGAAACCATGAAGCTGGCGCTGCGCATCACCTTCATCAGCGACGAGGAAAAACTCGCCGGCCTGTTCCGCCGCGTGCCGCAACGGCCATGGTATGCGCGCAATCTGAAGGCTAAAACCAGCCCGACTTGAGGGCTGCGTCATCGATCATTCGCGAGCAGGCTCGCTCCCACAGGTTCAGGTGTCAGGCCGAGAGAGCGGCAACATCGTCAATCAATGTGGGAGCTGGCTTGCCAGCGATAGCATCGGGTCAGGCAACGTTGATGTTGGGAGTGCTGGCCTCATCGCTGGCAAGCCAGCTCCCACAGGGTTGTTGTGTTGATTCGATTACAGCGTCTGCCACCCGCCACCAAGCGCCTTGTACAGCGCAATGCTCGCCTGCACTCGTGACAGCCGTAGTTGTGCATGCTGATCCTGGGCCGCGTACAGCGTGCGCTGGGTTTCCAACACGGTCAGCAAGTCTTCAGCGCCGGCCTGGTAACGGCTCTGCGCGATGTCGAACGCGGTCTGTGCCTGATTCAGTTCTTCGTTCTGCCACAACCGCTGCTCATCCAGGCGGTGAATGCTATTGAGCGCTTTTTCCACATCGGCGAAACCGTTGATGATCGCCCCACGGTAAGTTTCCAGCAGCTCTTGCTGGCGCGCCGAGGCCTTGTCGCGTTCAGCGCCGAGGCGACCGTTATTGAAAATCGGTGCGACCAGTCCGGCGGTCAGGTTGTAGAAAGGGCTGCGGATCAAATCGTCGAACTGATTGGCGCCCGAGCCGAGTTGGGCGGTCAGGGTCAGTGCCGGCAACATGGCCGCGCGAGCGACTTTGACGTCAGCTTCGGCGGCGGCCAGTTGGGCTTCGGCGCGGGCGATGTCCGGACGCTGGGCGAGCAACTCGCTGGGCACGCCGGCGGCGATGTCTGGCCATTGCAGGTGCTCGAAGGACTCTGTCGCCGACAGTTGCTGCACCGGTCGGCCAAGCAGGGCGGCGAGGCTGATCAGCGCGTCCTGGGCTTGCTGTTGCACGCGCGGCAATTGCCATTGCTGGGCGGCGACCAGGCTCTTCTGTTGCGCCAGTTCCAGCGCGGTGGCTGAGCCTGAATCAAACCGCGTCTGCACCAGTTTCAGCACGCTTTGTGCGTTGGCCAGATTGAGTTCGGCGATGCGGCTCTGCTCGCGTAGCGACAAGGTTTGCGCATACGTGCTGGCAACGCCGCTGAGCAATGTCAGTTCGACCGTCGCCCGGTCGAATTCGCTGGCCTGCAGAGCGAACTGCGCACTGTCGCGCGAGGCGCGTTTGCCGCCCCAGAAATCGATTTCGTAGGTGGCGCTCAGGTTGGTATCGAAATAGTCCACCGCCTTGTTGCTGCTGTTGGCATCGAGTTGGCTGTAGCCATTGCCGCGCAGCAGTTTCTGCCGATTGGCATTCAGTCCGGCCTTGACCTCCGGCAGCTGTGAGCCGCCAGCGATGACGGTGCCCGCCTGCGCCTGACGCACGCGAGCAACGGCAGCCGCGAGGTCGAAACTGCCGACGCGCGCCTGCTCGATCAGACGATCCAGTTCCGGGCTGCCAAATTGCGTCCACCATTGCGGGTTGTTGCGGGCAACGCTGGCGCTATGGGGCGACTGCCAGGCAGCTGGCGTTTGCACGCCACTGTCCGGGCGCTGGACGGGACTGCCGCAGGCGCTGAGCAACAGGCACACGGTCAACAGGCTGAGACGCGGTTTCATAAATCGATCATTCACTGGTAAGGGCTGTGACCGGGTCGAGCCGGGCAGCTTTGCGGGCAGGCATGAAGCCGAAGACAACACCGGTGACCAGGGCGCAGCCGAAGGCGCCGAGTACCGCCATCAAGGAAAAAGCCACGGCCACTTCGCTGAGGATCAGCACGCCGCCGACGATCAGCGCCAGGGCAATGCCGGCAATGCCGCCGACCACCGAGAGCATCACCGCTTCGGTGAGAAACTGGCGGAGGATGTCGCGCTGGCGGGCGCCGGTGGCCATGCGAATGCCGATCTCGCGGGTTCGTTCGCGCACTGTCATGAGCATGATGTTCATCACGCCGATACCGCCAACCAGCAGCGAGATCGCGGCAATCGAGCCGAGCATCAGCGACAGGGTGTTCTGGGTGCGCGCCTCGGCCTGGATCATCGCGGCGTTGTTGGTCAGTTCGAAATCCTTCTTGCCGTTGTGCAGGCGCAGCATCAGTTGCTCGATGGCGTGCTCGGTGTCCTTGACCTTGCGCGCGTCGGCGGCGGCGATGGCCACGTACTCCGGGTTGCGTGTACCGAACAGCCGGACGCTGGCCGCCGAATAGGGGATGGCGATGCGATTGTCACTGTCGGAGTCGCCAGAGCTGGCGCCTTTTTCCGCGAGCACGCCGACCACCTGGAACGGCACATTCTCGATCAGGATGAATTGGCCGATCGGGTTCGGCACGTCCTTGAGCAGTTTGCTGCGGACTTTGTGGCCGATCACCGCGACGGCTGCAGCGTTCTGCTCATCGGCCTCGGTGAAGTAACTGCCTTGCACCACCGGCCAGTTGAAGATCGCCGGGAAGTTGGTGTCGTTGCCGCCGACGTAACTCAGGTGGTCGGCATTGCCGTAACGTACGCCGGCCTCGGCGCCGTTGACCGGCATGATCCGCTGCACTTGCGGCAGGCTGGCCAGCGCGTGCACCTCGTCGAGGGTGATGATCCCCGGCGGCGTGCGCGGGTTGGGCGCCGAGCCGCTCAGGTAAATGATGTTCGACCCGAAGGCGCCCATCTGCGCCATCACCTGGCGTTTGCTGCCTTCGCCGACCGCCAGCATCACCACCACCGACGCCACGCCGATGATGATCCCGAGCAGGGTCAGCGCGGTGCGAAAGCGGTTGATCCACATCACTCGCCACGCCGCGTGCAGGGCATCAACCAGTTCACCTTTCCAGGCGCCGGTGGCGTCCGCGCCCACGGCTAGACGCTGGCGCAGATCCACCGCTTGCAGGGCGCCGGGGTTGGCGCTGGTCTGGGCTTCCGGGTTGTCGCGGGCGCTGTCGCTGATGATCAGGCCGTCGCGGATTTCGATGATGCGTTTGGCCCGGGCTGCGACTTCGCGGTCGTGGGTGATGAGGATTACCACGTGGCCCTGGCTCGCCAGTTCATCGAGCAGCGCCATCACCTCTTTGCCGCTGTGGCTGTCGAGTGCGCCGGTGGGTTCGTCGGCGAGGATGATGTGGCCACCGTTCATCAACGCCCGGGCAATCGACACCCGTTGCTGTTGGCCGCCGGACAACTGATGCGGACGATTGCCGGTGCGCGAGGCCAGGCCGAGGCGGTCGAGCAGGGCGGCGGCGCGGGCGTGACGCTCGGCAGCCGGGGTGCCGGCATAGATCGCCGGCATCTCGACGTTTTCCTGGGCCGAGCCGGACGGGATCAGGTGATAGCCCTGGAACACAAATCCAAAGGCTTCGCGGCGCAGCCAGGCCAGCTCGTCACTGTCGAGGCCGGCGACGTTTTCCCCGGCGAAGCGGTACTCGCCGGAGGTCGGGCGGTCGAGGCAGCCGAGGATATTCATCAGGGTCGATTTGCCGGAACCGGATGCGCCGACAATCGCCACGAATTCACCGGCATGGATCGACAGGTCGATGCCGCGCAGCACGTGAACCTCCGGAGCGTCACCGCCGCCGTAGGATTTGCGAATGTCCTGCAGGTCAATCAGAGGCGTTTGCATTCAGCCTCCGCTGCCGTCGACCGGGCCGATCAACAGGTGATCACCTTCGTTGAGGCCGTCGACAATCTGCACGTTGAGTCGGTCGCTGATGCCGGTGCGTACCTCGCGTTGCTGAATGTCGCCGTTGGCCGCCACCACCTGCGCGGTTTGCAGGTTGGCCGTGGTGCTGCCCTGCAACGCGGCGACCGGCGCGGTGAGCACGCCTTTGGCCTGGTTGGCGACGAAAAACACCTGGGTGGTCATCTCGGCCATCAAGGCGTTGTCGGCGTTATCGACGTCGAGCAAAACCGTGTACAGCACAACGCGGGCGCTGCCGCTTTTACTGCTGCTGGCCGGGCTGCCGCCGCCCTGGCTGGTCTGATCCAGCGGCTTGGGCGGCACCGGCAGAATCTGCCGCACGGTGCTGCTCCAGCGCCGCTGGCCGCCGCTGAGGGTGGTGAAGTAGGCGGTCATGCCCGGTTTGACGTGGCCGATGTCAGCCTCGGAAACCTCGGCCCACACGGTCATCGGTGACAGTTTGGCGATGCGCAGGATCAGCGGTGTCTGCTGTTGTGCGTTGAGGGTCTGGCCCTCGCGGGCGTCGAGGGCGACCACGGTGCCGGCCATCGGCGCGTAGATCCGCGTGTAGCCGAGTTCAGCCTGATCGCTGCGCAGGCTGGCTTCGGCCTGGCGGATCTGTGCCTGGAACATGTCGACGCGGGCCTGAGTGGCTTTCAGTTCGGCGCGGGCGGTCTGCACGTCTTCTTCACGGGTGGCGCCGCCGGCCGCGAGATGCTGCTGCCGCTGATACTTCTGCCGCGCCAGCTCATGCTGGGCGAGTTGCTCCTGCAATTGCGCCTTGAGGTTTTCGATCGAGAAGCGCCCGGCGTCGAGTTTGGCCTTCTGCGTGGACGGATCGATTTCCACCAGCAGTTGACCCTCCTTGACCACGTCACCGACTTCGACGTGGATTTTCTGGATCTGTCCGGAGGCTTGCGCGCCAACATCGACATAACGGCGCGGTTGCAGAGTGCCCAGCGCGGTGACGCTGCTTTCGATGTCGCCGCGGCTGACTTGCACGGTGGCGAAGCGCTCGCGGCCCGGCGGCATGATTTGCCACGCGGCGAAGGCAACAACGGGAATCAGACAGAGGGTTGCGAGCAGGGCGCGTCGGGCGGGGCGGGGACGTTTCATGCAGGGTTCCGGCCAGTGGAATTCGGCCCGTCGTCCGGCTGCGCGGCACAGCGCGCAGCCGCTGAACGCTGTCGCAGGGCACGACAGACACGGGGAGCTGTCCTGTAAACGAGGAATGCGCAGGGGAATTTAAGCGAAGACACAGGATGTTACAGGTATAGAACGGCACTATTTGGCGGGCAACGACAAACGCCACTTTAAATCTATATGAGAATTACTATAAATTACGCACCTCAAGTTGCCACTATCTTGCTACCCGTGTTTGCGGGGCCGTCGATCAGTGTGCTCAAGGATCGAATCCGCATCGAAGCGGCCGGGAGTCATGTTGGAAAACTACTATCGCGAGCTGGTGTGTTTCCTGAACGCCAAGCTCGGCAACCGTCAGGTCGCCGAAGATGTGGTGCATGACGCTTATGTGCGCGTACTGGAACGCTCCAGCGACACGCCCATCGAGCAGCCCCGGGCGTTTCTCTATCGCACTGCGCTGAATCTGGTGATCGATGATCATCGGCGCAACGCCTTGCGTCAGGTCGAGCCGCTGGAAGTGCTCGACAGCGAAGAGCGTTATTTCACCCCGTCGCCCCACGGCACCCTCGATCACGGCCAGCGTCTGGAGATGCTCCAGCGCGCCCTGGCAGAATTGCCGCCGCTGTGCCGCGACAGTTTTCTGCTGCGCAAGATCGAAGGCCTGTCGCACCCGCAGATCGCCGAACACCTGGGCATTTCCAAGGCACTGGTGGAAAAACACATTGTCAATGCGATGAAGCATTGCCGCCTGCGCATCAAGCAATGGGATGCCCATTGAGCCGCCATCGCTAAATTTTATTTCACTGTCCTCGTTCCTACTCAACAGACGACCTGCTGTCCTGCTCAAGGCCAGTCGGGTCACTTAGGCTCTCCTTTCCCCTTGTTGAGGGGTTCATCCAGAGGACACTGGAAATGACTCAGGCAATTGCATCGCCCATCGTTCACGACCTGATCGGCGTCGGTTTCGGCCCTTCGAACCTGGCGCTGGCCATCGCTCTGCAAGAGCGCGGCCCGACCCACGGCGAGCTGGATGTGCTGTTCCTCGACAAGCAGGCCAACTACAGCTGGCACGGCAACACCCTGTCGACCCAAAGCGAATTGCAGATTTCCTTCCTCAAGGATCTGGTGACCCTGCGCAACCCGACCAGCCCGTACTCGTTCGTCAATTACCTGAAGGCTCACGGCCGCCTGGTGGACTTCATCAACCTCGGCACCTTCTACCCGTGCCGCATGGAGTACAACGACTACCTGCGCTGGGTCGCCGGGCAGTTCACCGAGCAGAGCCGCTATGGCGAAGAAGTGCTGACCATCGAACCGGTGCTGCACAACCACCAGGTTGAAGCGTTGCGCGTGATCTCCCGCGACAGCGAAGGCCAGCAGTTTGTGCGCACCGCGCGTTCGGTGGTGGTCAGTGCCGGTGGTACGCCGCGTATTCCGGAGGCGTTCAAGGCGTTGAAGGGCGACAGCCGTGTGTTCCATCACTCGCAGTATCTGTCGCAGATGGCCAAGCAGCCTTGTGTGAACAATCAACCGATGAGCATCGCGATCATCGGCGGCGGGCAGAGCGCGGCGGAAGCCTTCATCGATCTGAACGATTCGTTCCCGTCGGTGCAGGTCGACATGATCCTGCGCGGCTCGGCTCTCAAGCCTGCGGACGACAGCCCGTTCGTCAACGAAGTGTTCTCGCCGGAGTTCACCGATCTGGTGTTCCAGCAAAACAGCGCCGAGCGTGAGCGGCTGGTCAACGAGTACCACAACACCAACTATTCGGTGGTGGACATCGACCTGATCGAACGCATCTACGGCATCTTCTATCGGCAGAAAGTCTCGGGCATCGCCCGTCATGCGTTCCGCACCCTGACCACTGTGGAAAGCGCCACCGCCACCGAGCGCGGCATCGAACTGGCGGTGCGCAACAACGCCAACGGTGAAGTCACCGTGCGCCTCTATGACGCCGTGGTCCTGGCCACCGGTTACGAGCGGCAGATGCACCGCAAATTACTGGCGCCACTGGAAGAGTACCTCGGTGATTTCGAGGTCGATCGCAACTACAAACTGATCACCGACGAACGCTGCAAGGCCGGCCTGTACATGCAGGGCTTCTGCCAGGCCAGCCATGGTCTGAGCGACACCTTGCTGTCGGTGTTGCCGGTGCGTGCCGACGAGATTGCCGGGTCGTTGTATGAGCATGGCAAGAACCGTGGGCATCGTTCGATGGCGGATCTGTTGTTGGCGACTGCCAGCTGAATCTGCTTTGCCTGATCGACCGCCTTCGCGAGCAAGCTCGCTCCCACAAGGGATTTTCAGTGAACACAGATTTTGTGTCAGATGAAGATCCAATGTGGGAGCGAGCTTGCTCGCGAAGGGGCCTCAAGGATCACCGCAAAAAACCATTCCTGAACCCTTCCTGAACATCCCCCGATATTCCCCGACACACTTCCTTTTGCGGGTTTACTCTCCAATCATCGAGGCGTAAGCTTCGCGCGTTTTCATCAATAGCGGAGACCCACAGTGGGTACTTGTTCGAGTGACAGTTGTCGGCCGGTCTCGGTAACCGGCAGATTCTCGGCAAGATAACGCGCAGCCTTTCTCTGCCGTTGTCTCGCCGTAAAGCGAGCAGCGGCATCCCGATCATGGTCAGTTGAGACCATGTCCCGACGTCCTTCTCATCGACACTGAAAGTATGTGATTTCGACCGTGTGGTCGTGATCGCAAACCTATCGACACGCCTGTCTTTTCTGACCGGCGCGCCAAGCCTTGCCGTGCCGGATTTTCCGGTGAACGAGGCGTGGTCGTACCTGCTCGACGGTTTCCCGGCTGACCATAGGGGCAACAGCCATGAAACTTACGCTCAAGGAATTTTTCGCAGGCTTCCTGCGCACACGCCACATCGCCCGGCACTTCCGCCGTCTGGCGCTGCTGGAATCGATCAACGACACCACGGTCAGCCGTGAAGTCCCGCCCACGCTGGCCAACACCCTGGTCGATGCGGCCCATCGCGACAGCGGTGAACTGCTCTCGTCGCTGGGTACTCACACCGACGGCCTGACCGATTTTGAAGTCGACGCACTGCGCGCGCAGTACGGCCTCAACGAAGTCGAACACGAGCAGCCGCTGCCATGGTGGACTCACCTGTGGCACTGCTATAAAAACCCGTTCAACCTGCTGCTGACCCTGTTGGCGGTGATCTCCTGGCTGACCGAAGACCTGAAAGCCGCCACGGTGATTTTCTCCATGGTGGTGCTGTCGACGCTGCTGCGCTTCTGGCAGGAAAGCAAATCCAACCGGGCCGCCGACTCGCTCAAGGCGATGGTCAGCAACACCGCCACGGTGATGCGCCGCGACGAGCCACGCATCGAGCTGCCGATCAAGCAACTGGTGCCGGGCGACCTGATCGTGCTGTCGGCCGGCGACATGATTCCCGCTGACTGCCGGGTGCTCAGCGCCAAGGACCTGTTCGTCAGCCAGGCGGCGATGACCGGCGAATCGATGCCGGTGGAAAAGTTTGCCCGTCAGGCCGACCGCGACACGCGCAATCCGCTGGAGCTGGAGAACATTCTATTCATGGGCACCAACGTGGTGTCCGGCACGGCGGTGGCGGTGATTCTCACCACGGGCAACAGCACCTATTTCGGCGCGTTGGCACAGCGTGTGGGCGCAACTGACCGCGCGGTGACCTCGTTCCAGCTGGGCGTGAACAAAGTCAGCTGGCTGCTGATCCGCTTCATGTTCGTCATGGCGCCGCTGGTGCTGTTCATCAACGGTTTCACCAAGGGCGACTGGACCGAAGCGCTGCTGTTCGCGCTGTCGATTGCCGTGGGCCTGACCCCGGAAATGCTGCCGATGATCGTCACCTCGACCCTGGCCAAAGGCGCGGTGTTCCTGTCGCGCAAGAAGGTCATCGTCAAGCGGCTGGATGCGATCCAGAACTTCGGCGCGATGGACGTGCTGTGCACCGACAAGACCGGCACCCTGACCCAGGACAAGATCTTTCTCGCACGCAATGTCGACGTCTGGGGTGAAGACTCCGACGATGTGCTGGAAATGGCTTACCTCAACAGTTACTACCAGACCGGGCTGAAAAACCTGCTCGATGTGGCGGTGCTGGAGCACGTGGAAATCCATCGCGAATTGAAGGTTGGCACGGCGTTTCGCAAGGTCGACGAGATTCCGTTCGACTTCAATCGCCGGCGCATGTCGGTGGTGGTCGAAGGGCGTGGTCAGCCACATCAACTGATCTGCAAAGGTGCGGTGGAAGAAGTGTTGGCGGTGTGCACCCGTGTGCAGCACGGCGAAGTCGAAGAAGCCTTGAGCGATGAATTGCTGACCCGGATTCGTCAGGTCACCGCAGCATTCAACGCTGAAGGCTTGCGCGTGGTGGCGGTGGCTGCCCGTTCGATGCCGGAAGGTCGCGACACTTACAGCCTGGCGGATGAACAGGAACTGACGCTGATCGGTTACGTGGCGTTCCTTGATCCACCGAAGGAAAGCACTGCGCCAGCGCTCAAGGCGCTGGCCGAGCACGGCGTCGCGGTCAAAGTGCTGACCGGTGACAACGAACTGGTGACCGCGAAGATTTGCCGCGAAGTCGGCCTCGCGCAACAGGGCTTGCTGATGGGCAACGACATCGAGCGCATGAGCGATGCCGAACTGGCCGTGGCGGTAGAGAAAACCAACGTCTTCGCCAAGCTCACGCCGTCGCACAAGGAGCGCATCGTGCGCATCCTCAAAGGCAACGGCCATGTGGTCGGTTTCATGGGCGATGGTATCAACGATGCGCCGGCGCTGCGTACCGCCGACATCGGTATTTCGGTGGACAGTGCGGTGGACATCGCCAAGGAAGCCGCCGACATCATCCTCCTGGAAAAGAGCCTGATGGTGCTGGAGGAGGGCGTGCTCGAAGGGCGTCGGACCTTCGCCAACATGCTCAAGTACATCAAGATGACGGCCAGCTCCAACTTCGGCAACGTGTTCTCGGTGCTGGTCGCCAGTGCGTTCATTCCGTTCCTGCCGATGCTGCCGATGCACCTGCTGGTACAGAACCTGCTCTACGACATTTCGCAGATCGCCATTCCGTTCGACAACGTCGATGACGAGATGCTGAAAAAGCCACAGCGCTGGCAGCCGGCGGATGTCGGTCGCTTCATGCTGTTCTTCGGGCCGATCAGTTCGATCTTTGACATCACCACGTTCGCCTTGATGTGGTACGTGTTCGATGCCAACACCCCGGATCACCAGACACTGTTCCAGTCCGGCTGGTTCGTGGTAGGGCTGCTGACCCAGACGCTGATCGTGCACATGATCCGCACGCCGAAGATTCCGTTCCTGCAAAGCCGTGCAGCCATGCCGCTGCTGGTGATGACCGGGATCATCATGGCGGTCGGGATCTTCCTGCCGATGGGGCCGCTGGCCAACTACTTCAAACTGCAGGCACTGCCGTCGCTGTACTTCGTGTTCCTGCCGATGATCCTGCTGGCGTACATGGCGCTGACCCAGGCGGTGAAAGGTTTCTACATCCGCCGGTTCGGCTGGCAATAACAGCAGGCTGCAATCTTCACCTGCCAACCTGTAGGAGCTGCCGCAGGCTGCGATCTGTCGATTTTGTTTTTAAAAGACAAGATCAACAGATCGCAGCCTGCGGCAGCTCCTACAGGGAACGGGTAGTTCAAGTGAATTGGCAGCAAGCCCAACAAAGGGACTGTGGACTATTCAAGGAGCTTCATCATGCAAGCCATCAACAACCTCAACCTCACCTCGCTGCTCGACACCCTCGTCAGCCTCAGCGCGGCGTTCATCCTCGGTGGCCTGATCGGGTTCGAGCGCCAGTACCGGCAACGCACCGCCGGCCTGCGCACCAACGTGCTGGTGGCGGTCGGTGCGGCGATTTTCGTCGACATGGCCAACCGTCTCGGCGGCGCAGAAGGCGCGGTGCGGGTGGTCGCGTACGTGGTTTCCGGGATTGGCTTTCTCGGCGCGGGCGTGATCATGCGCGAGGAAGGTAACGTCCGTGGCCTCAACACCGCCGCGACCTTGTGGACTTCCGCCGCCGTCGGCGCTTGCGCCGGGGCCGACCTGTTGGCCGAGGCGGTGCTCGGCACGCTGTTCATCCTCGCCGCCAACACCTTGCTGCGGCCGATCGTCAACAACATCAACCGCCAGCCACTGGACGTGGTTTCGGCGGAAGTCACCAACATTGTTTACGTGATCGCCCGGCGCTCGCAGCAGAAAGCCGTGTTCGCCCTGCTCGAAGCCGAGCTGGAACGCAGCAATTACCCGGCCAGCGACGTCGATGTACACGCCTTCGGTGCCGACGAAATCGAGATCGAAGCCACGCTGGCGACGACTTCGGTCGACGGCGATGAACTCGATGCGCTGGTGGCGCGGATTTCGACTTCAGCGCTGGTGGTGCAGGCGTTCTGGAGTCCGAGTACCACCGAATAAGGCAACCACATTGCACCGCCATTGGGCGTGGCTCTCAGCGTACACAGTCGCCGGTGCTGTCATGAACATCGCCGCATCGGCCAATGCCTGTGCGGCATGTTGCCTGCTTTCAAGAGATTTCCAGCTGTTTTTCAGGACGTTTCCTACAGTGTTTCTGGTGAGTTCTGTATAGCGTGCTCAGCACATTTTCTTACGCCGTCAAACTCTAAGTCCTACACGCTCTGCGACGCGGAATCGCCAGGGCCCTGGCACCGTGCTGGTACATCTCGATGGTCAAGCAAATGCAGACGCTCCCTCGCGAGCTCAACACTCATCCGCACTTCACCCACAGCGAGCCGACCCTCATGCCCAACCTGCCGCTTCGTATCCTGGTGCTGGAAGACCACGCTTTTCAGCGCTCCGTGGCGGTGAACCTCCTGCAAGGGCTGGGTTGTCAGCAGGTGCTGGAGGCCAGCGATGGTGCGCAGGCGCTGGCGTTGCTCGATGAAGTCGGCGCGGTGGACATCGCCCTGTGCGACTTGCAGATGGAGGGCATGGACGGGCTGGCGTTTCTGCAACGGGTCGGCGCCTCGGGGCAGGTCAGGTCGGTGATCATCTGCAGTGCGCTGTCGGCGGACCTGCGGCGCGCGGTGCATCAGATGGTCGCACTGCTTGGGCTGGACCTGCTCGGTGATGTCGGCAAACCGCTGCACGTTGAGGGACTGGCCGAGTTACTCGACACATTCGTCAACCGGCAGATCAACCCGCCGCAGCCGCTGCGCGCGATGACGCTGGCCAGTGAAACGACGGTCCGCCATGCGCTGGCCGAGGGCCAATTGCAGGCCTGGTATCAACCCAAGTTCGACCTGCAGAACGGTGAGGTTCGAGGCGTCGAAGTGCTGTGCCGCTGGCAGCACCCGACACGCGGGCTGATTTCGCCAGCAATGTTCTTGCCGGTACTCGAGCGTTGCGGGCTGCTCGACGAGATGCTGTTGGCGCAGATCGACCAGGCCTTGCACGTGCAGCGCAGCGCCCGGGCGCAAGGTTTTGTCCTGAACCTGGCGTTCAACCTGCAAACCGTGCAACTGGCCAATGCGCAACTGACATCGACGTTGAAAAGCCTGTTGGCCGAACATACAAGCAGCGGCTCGAGCCTGACCTTCGAGCTGACCGAAAGCGGCCTGCTCGAAGCACCCGCCACCAGCCTGGAGACACTGGTGCGGTTGCGGATGATGGGCTGTCGCTTGTCGATCGATGACTTCGGCGCCGGATTCTCTTCGTTGCAACGCCTGTGTCAGTTGCCCTTCAACGAGATCAAGCTCGACGCCGATTTCATTCGCAACCTTGCGCATGAACCCCGTTGCCGCGCGGCCATCAGCAGCACCCTGGCGTTGGGCGAAGCCTTGGGCATGAGCGTGGTCATCGAAGGCATCGAAACCGCTGCGCAACGTCGTGAACTGCTGGCGCTGGGCTGCACGCAAGGGCAGGGCTACTGGTACGCACGGCCGATGGCCGGGGCCGATCTGTTGAACTGGCTGCAACGGCGCAACCACGGCAAAGGAACAGACGAATGAGCGGATTTTTAGGAAAGGTCCTACAGAGCTGTTCCGGCGAGGTGCGTAGTCTTGGCGCGCCACCTCCGAGCTTCGGGACATCGAGCATGATCAATAAAACCCTGCGCATACTGATTGCCGATCCGCAGCATTTTCACCGAATGAAAATCGAGCGGCTGTTCAACCATCTCGAATACTTCCGCATCGCTCCGGTGCAGAGTCTGCTGGAGTTGCTGACGCTGGTGGAATACGGCTGCGAACCCTTCGATGCCTTAGTCATCAATGCCGAACTGACGGCCGGGTCGCTGGACCTGTCGGACTTTTTCCTGAACAACCCGCATGTCCGTCATGTTCTGATCTACAACGAACCTTCGGCCCCGGTGCAGACCCCAGCAGGTTTTGCTCAGGAAAACATGCAGATCAGCCATGTCGCACTGCCCGACCAGGCTGCGATCAAGCACCTGATGGATCGGGTTGAGGGCCCGCCGCAGTGCGCAGCGAATGCCCGGAACCCGGCATCGGCCCTGCAGCGCCGGGCTTGAGCACGGTTTGGCGTTTGCTGCAACTGTCAGATCTGACAGGTAGATCCTGCAGGGTTCCCGTGTAACAGTCTTTGCACAGCAGCGGCGTCCGCAGCATCCGACGTCGTGGCACCTTTGTCATGTGGTTGCACGGGGAGCCGTCATGAAGTCAGCGCTGATCGTCGACGATCATCCGGTGGTGCGCGCAGCCGTGAGACTCGTACTCCAAACCGAGCGATTCAAGGAGATTCACGAGGCCGCGAGCGCCAGCGAGGCCCTGGCCCTGAATCGTGAGCACAAACCCAAACTGGTGATACTCGACCTCAAGTTACCGGGGATCGGTGGCCTGGAGGTGCTGGAACGGCTGAAGGCCATCGACCCCAAATGCAAGGTGCTGATCTTCACCTCTCAGGACCCGCAGTATTATCAGGACCGCTGCCTGCGTGCCGGTGCCTTGGGCTTCGTGGCCAAAACCAACCAGTTACTGCAATTGCACAAGGCAATTCAGGCGTTGATGTCAGGCTATTCCTACTTTGCGGCGCCGTCTGACAAGGACTATACGTCGACCCCTTTGCACCGCAGCGAAAAGCAGATGATCGACGACCTGTCCAATCGTGAGCTAAATATCCTTGAGCAATTGGCCCAGGGCAAAGCCAACAAACTGATCGCCGAACACATGCACCTGAGCCATAAAACCGTCAGCACCTACAAAACCCGTTTGATGAAAAAACTCGGGATCAACTCGACGGTGCACTTGCGCGAATTCGCCAAACGCAATCATTTGCTCTGAGTGACCTGATGAATCGGCAAGGCTGGTGCTGTGTCCTGTGGTTGAGCATCACGGCCACCTCTTGGGCCAGTGACCCGGCGCAGCACCTGCAACTGTTGCCCCAGGCCGAACTGGACAATGTCCATGTTGCGCTCGATGGGCGTGACCGTCAGTGGTTACGCCAGCATCCGGTCTTGCGCATGGGCATTTCCGGTGCGGACTATCCGCCGTTCGAAATCACCCGCAATCAACAAGAGCTGGAAGGGCTCACCGCCGATTACGCCGAGCTGCTGGCGCAACTGCTCGGGGTGCGCATCGATGTGCAGCGTTTCGCCAATCGCGAGCAAGTCATGGCTGCGCTGAAACATGGTGAACTCGACCTGCTCGGCACCTCCAACAGCTTTGAACTCGCCGACCCTGATTTCGTCCTGTCGCGACCCTACGCCGACGATCAGCCGATGCTGGTGACCCGGTTTGACGAAACGTTGTCGGTGGATCTGGCAGGCAAACGCATCGCCATGGTCGAGGATTATCTGCCGCTGGCCAGTGTGCAGGCGTTCTATCCCGAGGCGCAGGTGCTGCGCTATCCCTCGGCGATGGACGCACTGGGGGCGGTGGCTTTCGGTGTCGATGATGGCTATCTCGGCGATCTGATCAGCGCCAATTACCTGATCAACACCAATTATCGCAATGACCTGCAATTGGCCGGGCCGTCCGGGCTGGATGCCAACGCCTTCGGTTTCGCCCTGCGGCGCAGTGAAGTACGCCTCAAACGCATCATCGACAAGGCGCTGGCGGCAATTCCCATGGAGCGTCGTCAGCTTATCGAGCAACGCTGGAGCGCAGGACGCGCGCAGATGGCCGCACAGTCGCGGGTACACCTGAGTGCCAGCGAGCAGGACTGGTTGGCGCAGCACCCGGTGGTGCGGGTGGGGGTGATCGAGGACTTCGCGCCACTGAGTTTTTTTGATGCCGAGGGCCGTTTCAGTGGTCTGTCGGCACAGCTGCTCAACCTGATCAGCCAGCGCACCGGTTTGCAATTCGACGTGGTTCGGGGGCGTTCGCTGGACCGCCAGATCGAACAGCTCAAGGCCGGTGAACTCGACGTGTTGCCGGTGGTGACGCCCAGCAGCGAGCGTGAAGCCGAGCTGCAGTTCACCCGCGCCTATCTGAACAACCCGTTTGTGCTGATCAGTGCGACAACGGCCGGCAGCCCGCGCAGCCTCGACGATTTACAGGACAAGCGCCTGGCGATTTATCGCGGGCATCCGTTGCGCGACTACCTGGTGCGGCGCGTGCCACGAGTCCGACTGGTGGAGGTGCGCAGTCCCGCCGAGGGCATGGAACTGATCGTCAAGGACCAGGCCGATGCGACCGTCAGTTCACTGCTGGTGGCGCGCTTTCTGCTTGCCCGCCAGTACCGCGAGCGTTTGCGCATCACCAACACCGTCGGCGATCAACCGGCACGCATTGCATTGGCGACTGCACCGCAAGCCACGGCGCTGCACACAATGCTGAACAAGGCACTGCTGAGCATCGCGCCGCAGCAGATGGACGAGTTGGTCGAGCGCTGGAGCCATGATGTGGTGGTGGAGGAGAGCTATTGGGTGCGCCACCGCCGCGAGATTGTCCTCGGGTTTGCCGCCGCGGCGGGGTTGCTGGTGCTGGCGCTGGCCTGGATCGGTTTTCAGCGCTGGCAGTTACGTCAGCGTCAGCAATGGTTGCATCAGTTGCAGCAGGCCAAGGAGGCGGCTGACGATGCCAACCGCGCCAAGACGACTTTCCTGGCGACCATGAGCCATGAAATCCGCACGCCGATGAACGCGTTGATCGGCATGCTCGAACTGGCGCTCAAGCGTGCCGAGGAGGGTGTCACTGACCGGTTGGCGATTCAGGTTGCGTCGGGCGCCGGTCAGCAACTGCTCGCGCTGATTGGCGATATTCTCGATATCGCGCGCATCGAATCCGGGCAGTTGTCCCTCGCGCCGCAGCGGGCCAACCTGCGCGAACTGGTGGCCTCGGTGTGCCGGGTATTCGAAGGGCTGGCGCGACAAAAGTGCCTGTCATGGCACATCGAGCTGGGGGCGGGCAGTGACGTTGACGTATTGATTGATCCGGTGCGCTTCAAGCAAGTGCTGTCGAACCTGTTGAGCAACGCGATCAAGTTCACCGAGCAAGGCGAGGTCAGCTTGCGGCTATCAGTGCACGCGATGCCGCTCGCAAGCGTGGGCGTGACGGTGGTGATCGAAGACAGTGGCATCGGCATCAGCGAGCATGACCGCCAGCGCCTGTTCAGCCCGTTTGTTCAGGCCGGCAACCCCGGGCAGTCCGCGCGCAGCGGCTCGGGGCTGGGGTTGGTGATCAGCCGTGAGCTCTGCGAAATGATGGGCGGTACGCTACGCCTTGTCAGCGAGCCGGGACATGGAACACGGGTCGAGGTCAGTCTGCAATTGCAATCGTTGGCCGCGCTTGCCACCGAGGCTGCAAGCACCGCGGTGGCGGACACGCCGGCGCGCTCACTGAGCGTGCTGGTGGTGGATGACCATCCGGTCAACCGGCTGCTGCTCTGTTGGCAGTTGAGTGAACTCGGCCACCGCACCGTTGATATGGAGGACGGGGAACAGGGGCTGCAACGCTGGCGGGCACAAGCGTTTGACGTGCTGATCACCGATTGCAATATGCCCCGGCGCAACGGCTACGAACTCGCGCGGGCGATCCGTGGCGAAGAGGCGGCGAGCGGCCGGGCACGGTGTCTGATTCTCGGCTTTACCGCCAATGCGCAGATCGAGGAAAAGGCACGGTGTCTTGAGGCCGGTATGGATGATTGCCTGTTCAAACCGATCCGCCTGGCTGATCTGGCGCTGGCGTTGCAGGGCGCCAGGCACAGCGAAAATGCGGGCGAGCCGAAGCAGCCACGGCCCTTGACCGAACTCGACCTGAGTGCGCTGGAGCAAATGGCCGGTGACGATCATGCGCTGATGCAACGATTGCGAGAGCAAGTCTTGTGCAGCCTGCAGGACGACCTGCAACGGCTGGACGTCGCACGCCGGCCCCTCAATCCGAGTGAATTGCGCACGCTGGCGCATCACATCAAGGGCGGCGCGCAGATGGTCGGTGCCGCGCGAGTGGTGGCAGCCTGTGCGGATCTCGAGCAGGCCTGCCGAGACGCCGAAATCCAAGTGGTCGAGCGCTCGGTCGAGGTGCTGCGCCAGGCCATGCTCAGTCTCGCGCAGCGCCTTCAGAGCTGAACGATCAGTCCCACAGCGGAGCAATGCCTTTCGGGCTGGTCAGGCGCTGGCCGCGCTCCAGCGTGGCGATCAACGCCATGTCGGCGTCGCTCAGGGTCAGCGCCGCAGCACCGAGGTTGCTCTGCAGATTGGCGCGTCGGGTCGACGATGGAATCACCGCGTAGCCCTGTTGCATTGCCCAGGCCAGAGTGACTTGCGCCGGGGTTGCTTGCAGGCGTGCGGCAATCTGCTGGATCAGCGGGTCCTTGAGCACTTCGCCATAGGCGAGGGTCATGTACGAGGTAATCTGGATGCCTTGGCTTTGCGCGAACTCGACCACTTTGCGGTTTTGCAGGTACGGGTGCAGTTCGATCTGGTTGGTGGCGATGTTTTCTGCGCCGACCGCTGCAATTGCCTGTTGCATCAGCTCGATGGTGAAGTTGGAAACGCCGATCTGCCGGGTCAGGCCCAGACGTTTGGCTTCGAGCAGCGCGCCCATGAACTCGGCGACGGGCACTTGATCTTCCGGCGATGGCCAGTGGATCAGCGTCAGGTCGAGGTAGTCGGTCTGCAGCTTGCGCAGGCTTTCCTTGAGGCTGTCGATCAAGCGATCCTTGGCGAAGTTGGCGATCCAGATCTTGCTGGTGATGAACAGCTCTTGGCGAGCAATGCCGCTGGCGGCGATGGCTTGACCGACCTCGGCTTCGTTCTCGTAGATCTGCGCGGTGTCGATGACGCGGTAACCGAGATCCAGCGCATTACGCACCGAATCGATCACCACCTGGCCTTGCAGGCGAAACGTACCCAGACCAAAAGCGGGAACAGACATTGATGACTCCAGGGTTGCAGTGAGAATGGGCGGGAGTATCCGCGTCTGCGTTCTTGAGAAAAACCGCTGGTGGGACAAAGCACTGTTGAGCACAAGTCACGAATCTTGCGGGCGCTGCGGCACGCCGCGATCTTTTGATCCTGTTATTAAAATCAAAAGATCGCAGCGTGCCGCAGCTCCTACAGGGCGAGGCGGGGACGCTTTTGGATGAGGACTGTTCTATGAGTGGGACGCTAAGACTGGTTTTTGCCGTCTAGTCCTTCAACCGTCATGGATTTAAGCTTAATTCATTGCGTCACCCACTTTTCTGGAGGCAACCATGAAAAACATCATCGGTATCTACACCAGCCCTCGCGGCCATTGGGTCGGCGATGGCTTCCCGGTTCGCACTCTGTTTTCCTACGACAATCTGGGCAAGCACATCAGCCCGTTCCTGCTACTCGATCACGCAGGACCTGCGCAATTCACCCCGACCACCGAGCGCCGCGGTGTTGGCCAGCATCCGCATCGTGGTTTTGAAACCGTGACCATCGTCTACGACGGTGAGGTACAACACCGTGACTCCACCGGCAGCGGCGGCACCATCGGCCCGGGCGACGTGCAGTGGATGACGGCTGCGTCCGGGATCCTGCATGAAGAGTTTCATTCGGATGATTTCGCCAGAACCGGCGGCAAGCTCGAAATGGTGCAGCTGTGGGTCAACCTGCCGGCCAAGGACAAAATGGCCGCGCCCGGCTACCAGACCATTCTCGACGGCGATATTCCGAATATCGCGCTGAAGGACGACGCCGGCAGCCTGCGGCTGATTGCCGGTGAGTTCGATGGGTATACAGGCCCATCGCGCACGTTCACGCCGATCGACGTCTGGGACCTGCGGCTCAATGCCGGCAAGTTGTTGAGCCTGGATCTGCACGAAGGGCGCAACACTGCGCTGGTGCTGTTGAAAGGTTCGGTCAAGATAAACGGTGTGGAAACTGCGGGTGTCGGGCAGTTGGTGCTGTTCGAGCGCGACGGTCGTCAGTTGACCCTTGAGGCCAGTGAAGACGCGGTAGTGCTGCTGCTCAGCGGCGAGCCGATCGACGAACCGATTGTCGGCCATGGTCCGTTCGTGATGAACACCGAGCAGGAAATTCATCAGGCATTCGCCGACTTCCAGTCCGGGCGTTTTGGCCAAATGCACGGGTAAATTTCACCCCTGTGGGAGCGGGCTTGCTTGCGAAAGCGCAGTGCCAGTCAATGCGTGTCTGACTGATCCACCGCCTTCGCGAGCAGGCTCGCTCCCACAGGGGTTTTTGGTGTTTTTGCGCGGGCGTTCTGCCTCTGAAATCAATTGCTCCTACACTGAGCCAATCTGTGCGATCTTCTCGCGATTGGCCCGTATCGGAGTGGTTTGATGCTGTCTTTCTTGACCGAACATCCGTTGTTTTGCGCGTTGATCCTGATCCTGCTCGATCTGGGCCTGTGGCGCCTGATCAGTTCCCGTGGCAGCGCGTGGAAGCTGTTGGTGCGGGTGCTGATTTTCAGCCTGTTCAGCGCGGTGCTGTTCAACGAAGGCCTCAACCCGATGGAGCCTGCGCCGTGGGCGGACAACGTGCCGTTGCATCTGGCGGCGACCGGGTTGCAGATCGGCTGGTGGCTGTTCGGTGCGCGCACCCTGACCGTGCTGATCGGCGCGGTGATGATGCAGCGGGTCGGGCACACCGGACGGCTGTTGCAGGATCTGCTCGGTGCGGTGATTTTCCTGATCGCGATTATCGCGGCCCTGGCCTACGTGCTGGATCTGCCGGTCAAAGGTGTGCTGGCGACGTCCGGGGCCTTGGCGATCATTGTCGGTCTGGCGTTGCAGAGCACCCTCAGTGATGTGTTTTCCGGGATCGTGCTCAACACCACCAAGCCGTATCAGATCGATGACTGGATCTCCATCGACGGCACCGAAGGCCGGGTCATCGACATCGATTGGCGCGCTACGCGTCTGCAGACCAGCCAGGGCAGCATGGCGGTGATTCCCAACTCGCTGGCGGCCAAGGCCAAGATCATCAACTTCAGCCGGCCGAGCAACATGTTCGGCCTGGCCGTCAGTGTCCAGGTCAGCCCGCATGCCCGGCCCAATACGGTGATCGATGCGCTGGAACGGGCGATGCAGGGCTGCCGTCCGCTGCTGGACAATCCCGCGCCGAGCGTCGCACTGAAAAGCGCCAGCAGTACCGGTGTCGAATACGAAATCAGCGGCTTTGTGTCGTCTATGGACCAGAAACGTCCGGTGCGCAATCAGCTGTTCGATCTGGCTTACCGGCATCTGCAGGCGTCCGGGGTCAATCTGTTGTCGAGTGTCGAACCGATCGTCACCGGCAATCTTTCGCGGCCGCGGGCGCTGCTCGACAGCTCACCGATTTTCTCCACGCTGCGCCAGGAAGAGAAAGACACCTTCAGCCAGAACATGACCCTGCAAACCTTCCGTGCCGGCGAGACGATCCTCGAAGCCGGGGAGGTCAGCGATCATTTGTTCATTATCGAATCGGGCGTGGTCAGCGTGACCTTGACTCGCCATGGCAGCCCGTTCGAATCCGGACGCATGGGGCCGGGGGAGGTGATCGGCGAGGCCGGCATCCTCTCCGATTCGTCGGTGCCGGCGACCTTCGCGGCGAAAACCTTCTGTGCGCTGTACCGCATCGAGAAGACCTATCTGAAGCCGTGCCTGGATGCCCGCCACGACATCAACGAGGCGATGAAAGCCTTGCTCGATTATCGCCTGCACAAGGCTCAGACCCTGACCCAGGACGTGCCGACTGTGGTGGCGAAAACCGGGTTCCTGCACTGGTTGCGTCAGCGCGTGTGACGCGGTGGTCTACTCGTCTTCCGGGAGATTGGCTATTTGTCCGGGGCAGTGGCGGGACTACCTTAGTCACACATTCACTGGCCCCGGAAACTCCACCATGAAAGCTCGTACCGATTTCTACACCGCCTCCCCAGACGCCCTGAAAGCGATGATGGCCCTGGAAACTGCGGTCTCGAAACTGCCGCTGGAAAAGACCCTGATTGAACTGGTCAAGCTGCGCGCTTCGCAGATCAACGGCTGCGCCTTCTGCATCGACATGCACACCGCCGATGCAATCAAGGGCGGTGAGACCCCGCGCCGGCTGTTCGCGGTGACCGCGTGGCGTGAGGCGCCATTCTTCACCGAGCGCGAACGTGCGGCGCTGCTGTGGACCGAGTCGCTGACTCAACTGAGCCTGACTCACGCGCCGGACGAAGACTATGACATGGTCGCCGCGCAATTCACGCCCAAGGAAATGGTCGACCTGAGCGTGGCGATCAGCACCATCAACAGCTGGAACCGTCTGGCCGTGGGCTTCCGCAAAACCCCGCAGCTCTGAGCCGCAATACATAACCCTGTAGGCGCTGTCGAGTGAAACGAGGCTGCGATCTGTTAAAGACAAGATCAAAAGATCGCAGCCTGCGGCAGCTCCTACACGGGCGAGGCATCAATGCGCATCCGCGCTCGGCGCAGACGGTGGTTGTACCTTGCGCATCAAGGGCACCATCGCCGTGGCGATGATGAAGCACAGCATGATCATCAAAAAGGTATCGCTGTAGGTCTGGGTCTGCGCCTCGCGGTAAGTCAGCAACCACAGTTGACGCAGGCCGGCGGTGGTCCCGACATCACCGCTCTGGCCCAATGTCGCCAGGTTGCCACTGACCTGCGACAACCACTGATTCAGCGCCTCGTTGCTGCTGTTCAAATGCTCGGCCAGGCGGGTGAAGTGCAGGTTGGTGCGGTCATTGAGAATGGTCGCGCAGGCGGCAATGCCGATGGCCCCGCCCAGATTGCGCATCAGGTTGAACAGCCCCGAAGCGTGCTTCAAGCGCGCCGGTGCCAAACCTCCCAGAGTCAGTGTCACTGCCGGCGGCACCGCCAGTTGCTGGGCGATCCCGCGCAGCGCTTGCGGTAGCATCAACTGGCCGGCGCCCCAGTCGTGGGTGATTGGACTGAACTCCCACATCGATACGGCAAACAAGCCCAACCCAAGCATCATGATCCAGCGCAAATCCATGCGATTGGCGAGAAAGGCGTACAACGGAATCGCCATGATCTGGAACACCCCGGTGGAAAAAACCGCCAGACCAATGTCCAGCGCGCTGTAGCCACGCACCCGGCCGAGAAACAGCGGCGTCAGGTAAATCGTCGCGAACAGACCAATCCCGGTGACGAAGGAAAAGAAGCAGCCGAGGGCGAAATTGCGATCCTTGAGTGCGCGCAGATCGACGATCGGATTGGCCACGTGCAAGGTGCGCCCGATAAAGGCCAGACCCGCCAGACCGCTGATCCACGCCGTGGTCAGAATCGTTTGATCGCTGAACCAGTTCCAGCGCGGACCTTCTTCGAGGGTGTATTCCAGGCAGCCGAGAAACAGCGCGAGACACACCATACTCAGGTAGTCCGCGCCCTTGAGCAGCGCCAGTTCCGGCTGGTCGATCTTTACCAGCATTGGTACTGCGACGGCGACGAAAATCCCCGGCACCAGGTTGATGTAGAACAGCCAGTGCCATGAGGAAATGTCGGTAATCCAGCCGCCGATTACCGGACCCAAGGTCGGCGCCAGCGAAGCCACCGCACCGATGGTCGCGGCGGCGATCACCCGTTGTTTGCCGGTGAAGAAAAAGAACGCGGTGGTGAACACCAACGGAATCATCGAGCCGCCGAGAAAGCCCTGCAGCGCCCGAAAGGCGATCATGCTCTGGATGTTCCAGGCCACACCGCAAAGCAAACTGGCCAGGGTGAAGCCGACCGCCGAAGCACAGAATAGCCAGCGGGTGGAGAACACCCGCGACAGCCAGCCTGACAGCGGGATCACGATGATTTCGGCGATCAGGTAACTGGTCTGCACCCACGCGGTTTCATCGGTGCCGGCCGAGAGCCCGCCGCCGATGTCGCGCAGCGAGGCCGAGACGATCTGGATGTCTAGCAGCGCGATGAACATGCCGATGCACATCGTGGCGAAGGCGAACACTTTGGTCGCGGTGGCCATGTCGGCGGCGTTGAACGGTTGCGCCGGGGCGGTGAGGGCGGTGCTCATGGTGCGACGGCCACGGCGCTGGTTTCGGCTTGCGCGCGGGTGTCGACTTCAGCGGTCACCGATAGCCCCGGCCGCAGATGGCCGAGCACGCCATCAGCCGGATCGAGGAGGATTCGCACCGGTACCCGCTGGACGATTTTGGTGAAGTTGCCGGTGGCGTTCTCCGGCGGTAGTACGCTGAATTGCGCGCCGGTGGCAGGGGCGAGGCTGTCGAGGCGGCCGTGGAACTCCTGGCCGGAAAGCACGTCGGCGCGGATGCTCACCCGTTGCCCGGGTTTCATCCGCGCCAGTTGGTCTTCCTTGAAATTGGCATCCACCCACAGACCGCTGGCCGGCACCACCGACAACTGTTGCGACCCGGCCTGGGCATAGGCGCCGACCCGTGCGCGGCGATTGCCGATCACGCCATCAACCGGCGCGCGCAGTTCGGTGTAGCCGAGGTTCAACTGCGCCAGATCACGCTCGGCCCGGGCTTGTTGCAGGGCGGCGCGGGCCTGTTGTTTCTGGGTGTCGATCACCGCCAGTTGGCGCTGAGCGGCGAGCAATTCGGCCTGGGCGCGGGCACTCAGGGCCTGGGCGGTCTTGAAGCTGGCGTCGGCGCGCTGGGCGCTTTCCACCGACACGGCATTGGTGCTGACCAGACGTTTGTAGCGCGCATTGTCATCCCGCGAGCGGGCGGTTTCGGCACCGGCGGCATCGATGCCGGCGCGGGCCTGGCCGATCACCGCTTGCTGCAGTTGTTCAGTGGCATCGAGGTTGGCCAGCAGCGCCTCTTCGGCGGCTACTGCGCCTTCGGCTTTGGCGAGGTTGGCGCGATAGTCGCGCGCGTCGAGGCGGATCAGCACGTCGCCGGCCTTGACCGACTGGTTGTCGCTGACCAGCACTTCTTCGATGTAGCCGGCAATCTTCGGCCCGATCACCGTGACGTCGCCACCGATGTAGGCATCGTCAGTCTCCTCGAGAAAACGCCCGGTGCTCCACCAATGACTGGCGTACACGCCGACCACGACCAGCGCGATCAGACCAGAGCCGGTCAGCAGCAGGCGCTTGCGCAATGGCGGTTTGGCGGGGGTGACCGGGGCTGACAGGTCGGGCTCGAGGGTGGACATGGCGGTCATGGCGTAATACCTGCGGGAACGAGTAGTTATTACAGTCGCAATATGACGCAAGTAATATTTTGTGGCAATTATGTTTTTGTGCCGGTCGTCAGTTGCTTACCCGGCCTCGGGGTTTGGAGCGGTTTCGATGAATGACAGCCCTGGTAATGCGGGGCAGGTCTTCGAGTACTCGATGAAAGCCCTCGGGGAAACCCTGATGGCCTAGCGTTGAACACAGCAAAATCAAATGTTTAAGAAATGTAAGCGCTGTAGGAAGCGTCTTGCATTTGCGTAAGAAGGCTCTGACTATCACTCGCATTGATGAAGTGGCATTACGCCATTTCATGCTTGCAAGGATGTTGCGTGCCGTATTTGCTTCGCGCTGTTTCTCGTCGTCGCTTCACGCTTTGCCCGCTGTTGTCGGCCTTTGTGTTGAGTGTGTGTGCCTCCTCGATTCAAGCGGCCGACCCTGTTGCGCCGGGCCAGGAAGTGCTGCGCCAGCAGCAACAGCAACAACGCGATCTGCAACAACTGCAGATGGAACAACGCAAGCGCCAACTGGAGCGCGGTGCGTTCGGCCCGGCGCCGGCCACACCAGCGCTCCCGCAGACAGTCGCCCCCGATGAACGTTGCTGGCCGCTAAGTGGCACGCGCATCGGCGGTGTCACGCTGATCGACAGCGCCAAGCTCAACGCCCGGATCAAACCGCTGCTGGCGCCGTGCATGGGCGTCGGCCAGATCAACCATCTGCTGGCGACCATCACCGCCGCCTACGTCGAGCAGGGCTACATCGCCAGCCGCCCGTACCTGTTGAGTGCGCCGGCGGCGGGGCAGTCGCTGGACATCATGGTGGACGAAGGCTACATCGAGTCCATCGAACTGGCCGATCAGAGCCTGCCCGTTTCGCTGGGTGGCGCGTTCCCGCACATGCTCGGCCAGCCGCTGAACCTGCGCGATCTGGAGCAGGGCCTGGATCAACTGAACCGCTTGCGTTCGCTTGACCTGACCGCCGACATCGCCCCCGGCAGCCAGCCTGGCGCGTCGCGAATCATCCTGCGCTCGCGCACTTCCGGACAGTCGCGCTGGGCGTTGGGGTTGGGCGTGGACAACCTCGGCAGCGCCAGCACCGGGCGGGATCGCAACAGCGTCAGCCTGAGCGTCGACAGCCCGTTGCAACTTAACGACCTGCTGAGCCTCAGCGCCAGCGACACGTTGAATCAGGGCGACCGCTACAGTCGCAACGCCAGCCTGTATTACGCGATTCCCTACGGCTACTGGACCTACAGCGCATTCGCCAGCCACGCCGAGTATCGCGCGCCGTTCAAACTGCCCAGCGCGACCCTGTACAGCACCGGCATCACCGATCAACTGAGCCTGCGCGCCGACCGCGTGTTGTGGCGCGACCAGAGCCGCCAGCTCAGCGCCAACCTGCAACTGGCACACAAGGACGTCGACAGCTACCTGGAGAATGTTCGCCTGGGCATTCAGAGCCCGACCCTGACCGTGGCCGAAGCCGGGCTCAATCTGTTCTGGCTCGACCGTGCGGTGTGGAACCTCGACTTCACCTACTCGCAAGGCCTGCGCTGGCTGGGCGCCGATGACGACGCCAATCACGCGGTCAACAACCTGCCCAAAGCGCAATTTCACAAGTACCGCGCCGGCCTCAGCCAGTGGCGTAACGGCCAGTTCGGCGCGCAAGCGTGGCAGTGGCAAAGCCAGCTCAATTTGCAATACAGCCCCGACCCGTTGCCAGCCATCGAACAGTTGCTTGGCACCGACGATTCGGCAGTGCGCGGCTATCGGGTCAACAGCGCATCCGCTGCCAGCGGCGCGATCTGGCGCAACACCCTGCGTCTGCCCCTGCGCAACGACTGGCCGGTGCAGATCACCCCGCGCGTGGCGCTGGACAACGGCTGGCTCAAGGCCGACCACGGTGCCCAGGGCCAACGCCTGAGCGGCGCCAGCGTCGGGCTGAATCTGGGCTGGAAGAATCTGCAAGTGGACGTCGACTACCAGCGCGCCCTCAACACCCCCAACGGATTGCAGCACGAGCCAGAGACCTGGCTGATGCGCGTGGGGTTGCAGATATGAGCACCACCGAGACTCATCAAGCAGTGAACAAACAGCCGTCGGATCTGAGCGCGACAGCCACGGCCAATACTCAATCGCGCGCCGTGATGCCGTACTTACATGGAGACGTTTTTATGCCAGCACACACCTTTGCATTTCATCTTTCTCCTCGGGGCAAACTACGCTGGGCGATCGCCAGCCTGTTCTTCGCCGTGCACCTGCCGACCGCTATCGCCGGCGGTGTGGTGGTCGCACCCGGCCCCGGCGGCACCGCGCAATTGCAGACTCAGGGCGGCGTGCCCATCGTCAACATCGTCGCGCCCAACGGCTCGGGCCTGTCGCACAACCAGTTCCTCGACTACAACGTCGACCGTCAGGGGCTGGTGCTGAATAACGCCTTGCAGGCCGGGCAATCGCAGCTCGCCGGGCAACTGGCGGCCAACCCGCAACTGCAGGGGCAGGCGGCGAGCGTGATCCTCAACGAGGTGATCAGCCGTAACCCTTCGGCGATCAATGGCGCCCAGGAAATCTTCGGCCGCGCCGCCGATTATGTGCTGGCCAACCCCAACGGCATTTCGGTGAACGGCGGCAGTTTCATCAACACGCCGAACGCCAATCTCGTGGTCGGTCGTCCGGAATTGAACGACGGCAAACTGCAAGCGCTGAACACCCGCGACGCCAGCGGTCAGTTGCAGATCCAGAGTGGCGGCCTGCGTAATGCCGAGGGTTCGGTCAACCTGATTGCCCCGCGTATCGACAGCCAGGGCCGCATCGACGCCCGCGATCAACTGAACCTCACGGTCGGACGCAATCAGGTGGATTACGCCAGCGGTCAGGTAAAAACCGTGGACCCGGCGGGCAACACCGCCGATCAACGCATCGACGCCAGCCTGTTCGGCGCGATGCAGGCCGGGCGCATCAACATCGTCAGCACCGCCGAAGGCGCGGGCGTGCGTGTGGGTGCGGTGCAAGTGGCCGGGCGTGACGGCGTGCAGATCCGTTCGGCTGGCGACCTGAGTGTCAGCGGTGAAGCGATCTCCAATAGCCTCGACGCGAGCCGTGCCGGCATTCGCAGCAGTCAGGGCGATGTCGGCCTGCACAGCGGCAACGACCTGACATTGGCCGCCACCGACGTCAGTGGTCGCGACGTCAGCGTCAATGCCAAGCGCAATCTGACCCTGAGCAGCGTCGAAAGCCGCAAGCTTCAGCAGACGCGAGAAAACTGGAGCAACAGCACCATCGGCATCACCTGGGAAACCTACGACCGCACCCAGACCGACAGTGAAACTCGCCAGCACGGCAGCCAGATCGTCGCCAGCCGCGACGCCAGGCTAACCTCCGGCAAAGACACCGAACTCAAAGCAGCCAAAGTTGAAGCGGCGAAAAATCTCGATGTGCACAGCGGCGGTGATCTGCGCCTGACTGCGGCCACCGAAAGCCACACTCAGACCGATCAGGGCAACCATCGCAAGCATTTGTGGAAGGCTGACTGGAACAGCAGCAGCGAAGAGCAGCGCAGCCTCGGCAGCCAGTTGAAGGGTGGCAATATCGCGCTGCAAACCGCCGCGTTGTTGCGTTCCGAAGGCGCCGAACTGAACAGCGCCGGCGATGTGAAACTGGCGGGCAAGCAAGTGGACGTCACCACCGCCACGCGCACCAGTCGCAGTAATAACAACAGCTACTCAGGCGACCTGGTTGGCGGCGGATTCTTCGGCAAGACCGGTGACGCCGACAAGGGCCAGACCCAGCATCAGGGCAGCAAAATCAATGCGGCCGGCAAACTGATCGTCAAGGCTGATGACGTGCGCATCAGCGGCAGCCAGGTCCGTGGCGGCACCGAGGCCAGCGTGATCAGCGATCAGGGTTCGCTGGTGATCGACGGCGTGCAGGACACTTCGCACAGCAACAACCACGACAAGGACAGCAAGTTCTTCGGCATCAGCAAGGACGAATCGCGGCAGAACTCCAGGGACAGCACCACGCTGCGCAGCGAGCTGGTTTCCGACAGCAACCTCAAGCTCAAGAGCGCCAAGGACATCGAAGTGGCCGGCTCCACGGTCAAGGCCGGCGGTGCGCTGACGGCGGACGCTGCCGGTGATGTGAACGTGCATTCCACGCAGAACACCCACGACAGCAGTTCGACCACCGAGACCCGTGGCTTCGATGCCTACGCCAAAGAGCAAACGTCGGAGCAATACCGCGCCGGGGTGCACTACGAAGACAAGCAGCAGACCGTCACCCGCAACGACGTCACCCAGCAAGGCTCGAGCCTCAGCGGCGGCAGCGTGCAAGTGAAGGCCGGCGGCGATCTGACGATCAAGGGCGGTGAAGTCAAATCCACCGCCGGCGACACCACGCTGGGCGGCAAAAATGTGTCGTTGCTGGCCGAACAGGATAGCCACAAAACTTCGACCGACACCTCCAGCACCGGCGGTGGTTTCTACTACACCGGCGGCCTCGACCGTGCCGGCAGTGGCGTCGATTTCGCTCACAGCACCACGCAAGACAGCAGCAGCAAAACCACCGCGCAAACCACCAACGTGCAGAGCAGCGGCGGCTTGACCCTCAACGCCGACAAGCTGGTGACCGAAGGCGCGCAGGTCAAGGCTGGCAACGGTCTGAACGTCGCGGCCAACGAGATCGACAACCGCGCGGCAAGCAACACCGAAAGCAGCAGCCACAACCAGAGCAACTGGTCGGCGGACATCGGCGCCAATGTCGAGTACAAGGACATCGCCCGCCCGATTGCCGGTGCGGTCAAGGATGTGCTCAACGGCAAGGTGCCGGACAAGGAAGGCCTGAGCAATCTTGGCCAGCCGAACGTCGGTCTCGACGTGGCAATCGGTCACGGCAGCGCCGACAAGACCGAGCAGAGCAGCAACGCGGTAGTCAGTCGTTTCGACGGCGGCAGTGTCGAGGTGAAAACCGCCGGTACCCTGCACGATCAGGGCACTCAGTACAGCGCGAGCAACGGTCAGGTCAACATCAGCGCCGACAAACTGGTTGCCGATGCCGCGAGCAACACTTACAGCAGCACCGATAACTCAGTGGATGCCAAGGTCGACGTGCGCGTCTACACCAAGACCGGCGAAGACGTGAACGTCGCCGGCAGCGGTGCGGGCGGCAACCGCTACGCCAGCAAGGACAGCAGCACGGCGGTGGTCGGCGGTTATGCCGGCAATCAGGGCGTGAACATCAACGTTGGCGCAGATGCGCAGTTTGCTGGCAGCCGTTTCGACGGCGGGCAGGGCGGGGTGAACATCAAGACCGGCGGCGATCTGGCGCTGAATCAGGCCAATGATCGCCAGAGCAGCAGCGACTCCAGCCTGCGCGGCAACGGCTCGCTGACGGTTGGCACCTTGCCGGGCACCGACGGCACCAACGTCGACCTCGGCGCTGGCTTCCAGATTGATCACACCGGCAAGCAGACCAATGACACCCAGGCTCACGTGGCGAGCATCAGCGGCAACGGCCCGGTGCAACTGAGCAGCGGTGGCAATCAGGTTCAGCGAGGCACCAGGATCGACAGCGCCGGCGCCATCGATATGCACGCTGACGGCAAGCTTGATCTGCAAGCGGCCGTTGATACCCACACCGCAACCGGCAGCAATCTCGGCGGCGGTTTGAAGGGCGGCGGCAGCAAATCCAGCAGCGAGAAGAGTCGCGATCAGGGCGGTAATTTGAGCGGCAACTTCAACATCGGTCGGGTCAACGAACACTCGCAAACCCTGACCGGTGGACAGCTCAACAGCCAGAGCCAAATCGCCTTGAGCGGTGACGCGGTGCACCTGCAAGGCACGCAAGTCAGCGCGCCGAACATCAGCATCAATGCGCAGAAGGGCGGTTTGGTTCAGGAGTCGGCGCAATCCACCGAGACGCGCAACAACTGGAACGTCGCGCTGAATGCCGGTGGCAACCTGAGCAGCAAGACTCCGACCGCCGCCGATGAACAGGCCAGCAGCGACCACGGCTTCAACGCCGGGGCCAAGGTCGGCGTCGATTACCTGCAAGGCACCACCCAGCAGAACAGCCAGATCAAGGCTGACAGCGTGGTCCTCAACAGCGCAGGCGATGCACAACTGTCGGGCGCGCGGATCGACGCGAAAAATGTCAGTGGCAGGGTTGCCGGTGACCTGACCGTCGACAGCCGTCAGGACTCGAAGGCGCAAGCCAAGGTCGATGTCGATCTGGGCCTGACCGCGAAGAAGAACCCGCCGAGTGACAAGGAAAAACTCGCCGGCACCGACTACAAACCAACGCTGAAAGCGCAGGGCGAATACGCGCACAAGGACAGCGTGGCGCAGGCGTCCGGCATCGGTGGCAATCAGGGTGTGAAGTTGAACGTTGGTGGTGGCACGCAGCTGACCGGCGCGCGGATTTCATCGACGGACGGCAAGGTCGATCTGGGCGCTTCGAAGGTCGTTGGCAGCGATCTGGTCAACCGTGATTACGGGGTGAAAGCCGGACTGGACCTGCCGCAGAAAACCGAGGAGAACGCACCGAAGGTGTCGTTTGATAACGGCAATCTGAAAGTCGGTCCGGTGACCCTGAGCGGCCACCTGAACAGCCAGACCCTGCAGGCCGGAATCGACGAAAAAGGCTGAGCATTACCGCTGTAAAAAACTGTGGGAGTGAGCCTGCTCGCGATAGCGTCAGTTCAGTCAGCGAAGCTGTTGACTGAACCAGCGCCTTCGCGAGCAGGTTCGCTCCCACATTGTTTTTTGTTTCGATGAGACCTTGAGGTCAGCTCGAAGCCTTCGCCTTACCCGCACTCGTCAGCACGACCACCGCCAGCAGCGCGGACAGGATCGAACCCAGCAACACCCCAACTTTCACCGAGTCGACCAGATGCGGCGCGCCCGGGAACGCCAGCGCGCCAATGAACAGGCTCATGGTGAAGCCGATCCCGCAGAGCAGGGCGACGCCATACAGTTGCAGCCAGCTCGCGCCTTGCGGCAGTTGCGCCAGACCGCTGCGAATCGCCAGGGCGCCGAGGCCGAGGATGCCGATCTGCTTGCCGAACAACAGGCCCAACGCGACGCCCAGTGGCACCGGCTCAAGCAGGTTGCTCGGGGAAATGCCAGTCAGCGACACCCCGGCGTTGGCGAAGCCGAAAATCGGCACCACGGCGAACGCCACCCACGGATGCATTTTTTCTTCGAGGTAGAGCAGCGGCGAATTGTGCTCGTCCTCCGGGTTGCCCAGCGGAATGCACAGAGCCAGAATCACCCCGGCGAGGGTCGCGTGGATCCCCGATTGCAGCATGAAGAACCACAGCAGGGCGCCGGCGATCAGGTACGGCCACAGCTTTCTGACCCCGCAGCGGTTGAGGATCACCAGCAGCGCAATCACCGCCAACGAGGCCAGCAGCATGCTTATCGACAGGCCGCTGGTGTAGAAAATCGCGATGATCACCACGGCGCCCAAGTCATCGAGGATAGCCAGCGCCGATAGGAAGATTTTCAGCGACACAGGCACCCGTTTGCCCAGCAGCGACAGCACGCCCAGGGCAAAAGCAATGTCGGTGGCCGCGGGAATCGCCCAACCGCTGAGGGTTTGTGGATTGCCCCAGTTGATCGCGACATAGATAAGCGCTGGCACCAGCATTCCGCCCAAAGCGGCAAAACCCGGCAGCGCACGCTGACCCCAGGTCGACAACTGACCGGCGAGCATTTCGCGCTTAATCTCCAGGCCCACCAGCATGAAGAAGATCGCCATCAGGCCATCATTCACCCAATGCTCGATCGACAGACCGGCGATCTTGATGTGCAAGGTCGAGAAATACGTGGCCGCCCAAGGCGAGTTGGCGACCAGCAGCGCGGCCAGGGCAGCGGCCATCAGAATCAGGCCACCGGCGGACTCGGCGGCGAAAAATCGCGAGAGAAAGGCCAGGGCAGAAGGCGACTCCTGACGGGCAGCCTGCAGGCGTGACGGATCGTGGCTCATAGGCACAGCAACTCCGCGCGGCGGCCCGACCTGCGCTGAATTAAACCTGCCCTGCCGCGTTGTTGCGGTGGCACCCGGGCGGCATTTTACACAATAGGTGGGGGAAGGCGCGGTTTTACTGACGATTACCCTTGAATCGAGCGTTTCCAAGGAATGAATTGCCGGCCTTAATAGGAAGCATTACTATTCACGCCCCTTTCCACAGCACGCCGTCATGAACCCCATGCTGCCCCGCAGACCCGGCTTTTTCGAGCATTACGAAGAGTTGATCGGCACCTGGACCCGGCGCCTGCGCAATCGCGCGCAGGCCGAGGATCTGGCGCACGACACCTTTGTGCGAGTGCTCGAATCCGATTCGGCAGCGGTGCAGCAGCCACGGGCGTATCTGCACCAGACCGCACGCAACATCGCGGTCGACGGTTATCGGCGTGAGGATCGGCGGGAAGCCATGGAGTCGCAGGCGATCGATCACAGTGCGTCGTCCACCGGCGACCCGGAGCATTACATGCAGGCGATCCAGTTGGCCGACTCCATCGAACGGGCGCTGCAGGAACTGCCGCTCAATTGCCGGAGGATTTTCGTCTGGCAGAAGATCGAAGGGCTGACCCAGGCAGAGATCGCCGAACGCCTGGGACTGTCCAGGAACATGGTCGAAAAATATATGATTCGCACCCTGCGGCATCTGCGCGACCGTCTCGATGGCATGCAGTCATGAGCGGCCGCCGCTTTTCATCCCCAGCCCGACAGGACATTCCATGATGGATACCCGTGATTGCGCGTGCGGGCAAACAACGGTGCGCGATGAGGCGGCACGCTGGTTTGTGCGTTTGCAGGAACCGCTGATCAGTGCCGACGAGCAGCAGCGCTTCGACGCCTGGCTGAACCAGCATCCGCAGCACCGTGATGAATTCCAGTTGCTGCAAGGTCTGTGGACAACCGCCGATCTGCTACCGGCGCCACGCCTCAAGGCGCTTGTTGAAACACCGTCAACCCGCCGCGAGCGACGTCCTTTACTGCGTTATGCCGTGGCCGCCAGCGTGTTGGCGGTGGCGCTCGGGCTCGGTCTGTTCAGTGGTTTGAATCATCCGGGCGGCTATCACGCCGAGTTCGCCACGGCGCTGGGCGAACGCAAGCACGTGGCGTTGCCGGACGGTTCAGTGATTGATCTGAACAGCCGCAGCCGTCTGCAGGTGCGTTTTGAGCAGGATCGACGACTGATCGAATTGAGTGAAGGCGAAGCGATGTTCAGCGTTCAGCACGACACCGCGCGCCCGTTCGTGGTTGAGGCTGGCAGCGGCAAGGTCACGGTCACCGGCACGCGTTTCGATGTGCGCCGCGATGCCACGCAAACCCGGGTTTCGGTGGAGCAGGGCACGGTCAAGGTGCAGGGGCGCAATGCACCGGACAATGCTTTCATCAACCTCACCGCAGGCCTCGGCACCCATGTCGACGCCGAGGGCAAAGTCGCTGCGGCCTATGCGGTCAACCCCGTCGAGCTGACGGCCTGGCGCAGCGGCAAACTGGTGTTCAACAACGCCAGCCTCAGCGAAGTGGTGGCGGAGGTTTCGCGTTATCGCGACAAACCGCTGAAGGTTGCCAACGCGACGGTGGCCAACCTGCGCTTGACCAGCGTGTTCAAATCCGACAACACCGACGCCTTGCTCAAGGCCCTGCCAAACATCCTGCCGGTGGCCGTGCGCACCCTGGCCGACGGCAGTCAGGAAATAATTTCAAAATAACATTCAGGTTTTTTTCGAGTTCATCGTCTTCCTGTTCAACTGCAACTGGTTTGCATTAACAGACGCACACTCTTGCGATCCACAGGACTACGTTCGACGTGAAAAACACCTCAGCCCACAACAAAAAATCCCCTTGGCTGCCGCTGGCTCTCGCGCTGGCGGTCAATGCCGCCGTGCCGCTGGCCTTCGCCGCTGAAGCCATTCACATCCGCGCCCAGCCGCTGGGCCAGGCCCTGAGCGAACTTGGCCAGCAAACTTCGCTGCAGGTTTTCTTCAGCCCGGATCTGGTTGCTGGCAAACAGGCACCGGCGGTCGACGGCAATCTTTCCCCCGAGCAGGCGCTGCGTCAGTTGTTGCAGGGCAGCGGCCTGGAGTATCAGATCAACGAAGGCTCGGTGACCCTCGCACCGGCCGCGACCGCTGCCAACAATGGCCCGCTGGAACTGGGCGTGACCGACATCAAAGTGGTCGGCGACTGGCTCGGTGACGCTGATGCCGCGGTGGTGCAGAACCACCCGGGTGCGCGTACGGTGATCCGCCGCGAAGCCATGGTCGAGCAGGGCGCGATGAACGTCAGTGATGTGCTCAAGCGCGTGCCCGGCGTGCAGGTGCAGGACTCCAACGGCACCGGCGGCAGCGACATCGCGCTGAACGTTGGCGTGCGTGGCCTGACTTCACGACTGTCGCCACGCTCCACGGTGTTGATCGACGGCGTGCCGGCCGCGTTCGCACCGTACGGCCAGCCGCAACTGTCGATGGCGCCGATCTCTTCCGGCAACCTCGACAGCATCGACGTGGTGCGTGGCGCCGGTTCCGTGCGTTACGGGCCGCAGAACGTTGGCGGGGTGATCAACTTCGTCACCCGCGCCATCCCGGAAAAAGCCACCGGGGAAATCGGCACCACTTTGGAAACCTCCCGTTACGGCGGCTGGAAACACATCGACACGGCGTTCCTCGGCGGCACCGCCGACAACGGCATGGGCGTGGCGTTGTTGTATTCCGGGGTCAACGGCAACGGTTACCGCGAGCGCAACAACGGTAACGACATCGACGATGTGCTGCTCAAGACCCATTGGGCGCCGACCGATCAGGACGATTTCAGCCTCAACTTCCATTACTACGACGCCAGCGCCGACATGCCGGGCGGTCTGACGCAGAAGCAGTACGACGACAAGCCGTACGACTCGGTGCGCGATTACGACAACTTCAGCGGTCGGCGCAAGGACGTATCGTTCAAGTGGATTCGCCAGATCGACGAGCGTACGCAGGCAGAAATCCTGACCTATTACACCGACAGTTTTCGCGGCAGCACCATCGCCGCACGTGACCAGAATACCCTCAGTTCGTACCCGCGTTCCTACTACACCCTCGGTGTCGAGCCGCGTGTGTCGCGGGTCTTCGACGTCGGCCCGACCACTCAGGAAGTCAGCGTCGGTTATCGCTACCTGAAAGAGGCGATGCACGAACAGTCGAGTCGTCTGGCGCTGGTCAACAATCAGACGGTGGTCACGCCGACGTCCGACGGTCATGTGTTCCAGGACCGCACCGGTGGCACCGAGGCCAACTCGGTGTATGTCGACAACAAGATCGACGTCGGCAACTGGACCATCACCCCGGGCATTCGCTTCGAACACATCAGCACCGACTGGCATGACCGCGCCGTGCTCGATACTTCGGGCAAACGCGTGCCGGAGAAAAACCGCAGCATCGAGAGCAATGAACCGCTGCCGGCGCTGAGCGTGATGTATCACCTGTCGGACGCGTGGAAACTGTTCGCCAACTACGAAACCTCGTTCGGCAGCCTGCAGTATTTCCAGCTCGGCCAGGGCGGTTCGGGTGACCAGACCGCCAACGGCCTGGAGCCGGAAAAGGCCAAGACTTACGAGATCGGCACGCGCTACAACGATGACGTGTGGGGCGGGGAAGTGACGCTGTTCTACATCGACTTCGATGACGAGCTGCAATACATCAGCAACGATGTCGGCTGGACCAACCTCGGCGCGACCAAGCATCAGGGCATCGAAGCGTCGGTGCATTACGACATGGCCGCGCTCGATCCACGCCTTGACGGGCTGACCGCCAACGCCGGTCTCACTTACACCCGCGCCACCTACGAGGGTGAGATTCCGGGCTTCAAGGGCCGTGATCTGCCGTTCTATTCGCGGCAGGTGGCGACCGTGGGGCTGCGTTACGACATCAACCGCTGGACCTACAACATCGACGGTTTCGCCCAGTCCAAACAGCGCTCACCGGGTACCGGGGTCAACGCCGATGGCAGCTTCAACGGCAATTACATCACCGAAGGCACGGCCGATGGGCAGTATGGCGACATTCCGGGTTACGTAACCTGGAACGTGCGCGGCGGTTATGACTTCGGGCCACAAGTGTCGAATCTGAAACTGGGTGCCGGGGTGAAAAACGTCTTCGACAAGCAGTACTTCACCCGCTCCAGCGACAACAATTCGGGGATGTATGTCGGCGCGCCGCGTACGTTCTTCGTGCAGGCCAGCGTCGGTTTCTGATAACGCCTGATTCTGTGGCGAGGGAGCTTGCTCCCGCTGGACTGCGCAGCAGGCCCGATTTTTTGGGGGCGCTCCGCAACCCGGCGGGAGCAAGCTTCCTCGCCACAATGATGGGGTTCAGACCTTGAGGACTTTGCCGCCGATGGCGACGGCCACCAACAGCAGCGCCATCAACCCGAAGGCAAAACTCAGACTGCTGGCATGCGCGACAAAGCCGATCACCGCCGGTCCCGCCAGAATCCCTGCGTAGCCCAGGGTAGTAATGGCTGGCACCGCGATGCTCTCCGGCATCACCGTCTGCTTGCCCACCGCCGTGTACAGCACGGGCACGATGTTCGAACAACCCGCACCCACCAGTGCGTAACCGACCAATGCCGCTTCCCAGCTCGGCGCGAATGTCGCCAGAAACAGACCTGCAGCTGCCAACAGACCACCAAACAGAATGATCCGCGTTGCACCGACAGTCCGCACGATCCGGTCACCCATCAAACGTCCGGCCGTCATGGTCAATGCAAACGCCGCATAACCCAATCCCGCGTACGCCGTGTCGATCCCGCGCTCCTGCGCAAGAAACACCGCACTCCAGTCCAGCGCCGCGCCTTCGGTGAGGAACACGATGAAGCACATGCCGCCGATGAACAACACAATGCCGTGGGGAATGGCGAAGGCAGGTCCCGAGCTTTCACTGCCGTACGGCAACATGTGCGGTACACACTTGAACAGCGCGCCGGCCAACACCGCTACCACTACCAGCATCGCTGCCAGCGGTGTCAGGCCGAGGCCGAGCAGGGCACTGACCCCCGCTGCACCGACAATCCCGCCGAGGCTGAACAGGCCATGAAAGCCCGACATCATGTGCTTGCCGCTGGCCCTTTCGACGATCACCGCTTGCAGGTTGACGGTCGAATCCACCGTGCCCAGACCGGCACCGAACATGAACAGCGTGGCGATCAGCGCCGGAATCGACGATACCGTCGCCAGCAACGGCAGCGCCGCGCAGATCAGCAGGGTGCCGCCGGTGGCGACTTTGCGGCAGCCGAAGCGCGTGGCGAGAATCCCCGCCAGCGGCATTGCGAGAATCGAGCCGACGCCGAGGCACAACAGCAGCAGGCCCAACGTGCCTTCGTCGAGCCCGGCGCGAGCCTTGGCGTATGGCACCAATGGCGCCCACGCGGCAATGCCCAGGCCGGCGATGAAGAAAGCGATGCGCGTCGACATCTGCTGCAGGCGTCCGGGGACGAAGGTGTCTTGGGGGTTGAGGCTGGTCATATCGATCCTTGGCAAAAAACGTCGCGTCCCCCGAATGACAGTCATCGCGCGGCGAGGTTCGATCGCAGGTCTCGGGGCGGGGCAGCCGACATCCTAACCTGTGGGAGCGAGCTTGCTCGCGAATGCGGTATATCAGCCAATGAATATGGCGACTGATACGCAGCCTTCGCGAGCAAGCTCGCTCCCACATTGGATGACCGGTGTTCACAATTGCCCGTTCTGTGCAGAACCCTGTGGGAGCGGGCTTGCCCGCGATTGCGGTGGTTCAGGCAATGAATATGGCCGCTGACAAACCGCTTTCGCGAGCAGGCTCACTCCTACAAGGGATCGCGGTTTACAGTGATGGCTTCGACAAGGTGAGAGAGATCGGTGATGACGCAGTTCTACGATGCGCGAGGCAATATTTACGGGGTGATTTCGCCGCAGGCACTTCGTGAGGCGGGGATCGATCTGCCGATGGGAGCCGCGCAGTGTGCGGTGTCGAGACCGGCGTGGAGTCAGGCAGCCATTGCGCTGTGCTGCGACTGGCCCGAGGGCCAGCGTCCGGCGGGGAGCAAGGCGCACCGCAGCGACGGTTTGCTGATCGGCCCGTTCCAGTCAGCGCCGCCGTTCGACGTGCTGATCGTCAACACCGACGGCACCTTGGCCGAGCGCAGTGGCAATGGCCTGACGATTTTTTCCCAGTCGTTGCTGGAGCAAGGGCTGATGCCGGCGCAAGGGGTGTCGCTGCGAGTGCATCACGACAAGGGTGATGCCGTGGAAACCTCGGTGAAACCGGCCGTAGTCGAAGGCGTGAACGGTTTCTGGCTGGACCTTGGTCAACCGGGCTTCGGGCCTTCAGCGGTGGGTGCGCAGCAGGTTGAACAGCGCGGGTTGAATGGTCATGAGGTGAGCCACGTAGCGCCATTGGCACAACTCGATTCCGCGTGGCAGCACAGTCAATTCGTGCGCATCGGCAATCCGCATTGCGTAACGTTGTTGACCGACATCGCCGAGTTGCCGAGCAACTCACAAATGCGCCAGTCGCCATGGGCCGAAGGCCTGACCCGAATCGCCTACGCGATGCCGACGGGCGCCGGCCAGCCATGCCCGGCGGGCGTCAATCTGCAATGGGCCGCGCTTGAGTCAGCGCAGCGCATCGTCGCCCGAGTGTTCGAGCGTGGTGAAGGACCGACGGCGTCTTCCGGTACCAGCGCCAGTGCAGTGGCCTGTGCCGCATGGGCGGTGGGTTGGGTGGCGAGTGGGGAGGTGCACGTCGTCATGCCGGGCGGGACGGCGCCGGTGTTGCTTGAAGAAGAGCGGGGCGAATTGATGCGGGTCAGGTTGTTTGGTACGGCTCGCTTGATCGGTTGAAGCGGCAATCGCCTTCGCTGGCAAGCCAGCTCCCACAGGGAAATGCATACCCATGCAGGATCGCGAGCATTCTGTAGGAGCTGCCGCAGGCTGCGATCTTTTGATCTTGTTTTTAGAATCAAAAACAAAGATCGCAGCCTGCGGCAGCTCCTACAGGAAATGGCGGTCAGTTAAGAGGGCTGCTGAACTCCACCACCGGCATCTGCCGCTTCATCAGCACCTTGCCGCCGCGAATCGAATACAGCGGCAGGCCCTGGCTACGGATCACTTCGTAATCGCTGTCCGCCGACAGAATCAGCAAGTTCGCCGGACGCCCCTGTTCCAGTCCGTATCGTTCGCCCAAGTGCATGGCCTTGGCGCTGTTGTCGGTGACCAGATCCAGCGCGTTCTGCAGGTTGCGATAGCCGAGCATATGGCAAATGTGCAACCCCGCCTCAAGCACGCGCAGGATGTTGCCGTTGCCCAGCGGGTACCACGGATCGACGATTGAATCCTGGCCAAAACACACGTTCATCCCGGCCTCCAGCAGCTCGTTGACCCGGGTCACGCCCCGACGTTTCGGGAAGTTGTCGAAGCGTCCCTGCAAGTGAATGCTTTCGGTCGGGCACGAGACGAAACTGATCCCGGAATGACCGAGCAAACGGAACAATTTCGCGCAGTAAGCGTTGTCGTAAGAGCCCATCGCCGTGGTGTGGCTGGCCGTGACCCGCGCGCCCATGTCGCGGCTGCGGGCCTCTTCGGCGAGTACCTCAAGAAAGCGCGAATGCGGGTCGTCGGTTTCGTCGCAATGCACATCGACCAGGCAACCGGTGCGTTCGGCCAGGTCCATCAGAAACTTCACCGAACTGACGCCCTGATCACGGGTGTACTCGAAATGCGGAATGCCGCCCACCACATCGGCGCCCATGCGAATCGCTTCTTCCATCAGCTCGCGACCGTTGCGGAACGACTCAATGCCTTCCTGTGGGAACGCGACGATTTGCAGATCGATCAGATGGCGGGTTTCTTCGCGGACTTCGAGCATCGCCTTCAGCGCGGTGAGCTGCGGGTCGGTGACGTCGACGTGGGTGCGCACGTGCTGAATGCCGTGAGCGGCCAAGGCTTGAAGGGTCTTCCTGGCGCGGGTTTTGGTGTCTTCTTCGGTGATGGTGACCTTGCGTTCGCCCCAGCACTCGATGCCCTCGAACAGCGTGCCGCTCATGTTCCAGCGCGGTTCGCCAGCAGTCAGCGTGGCGTCGAGGTGGATGTGCGGCTCGACGAAGGGCGGCACCACCAGATGGCCGCCGGCGTCGAGGTCGCCGGGGTTGAGGGTCGGGGCTTCGGTCTGGCGGCCGATGCTGCGGATCAGGCCGTCTTCCAGGTGCAATTCGTGCAAACCTTCCTGGTTGCGCAGTCGGGCGTTGATAATGTGCATCAGGCGAATCCTTCTTATAGGTCTGGTAGTGGCGCACTGGCGCGACGGGCGCCGAGCAGGCTGGTAACGATGACATACGTTAGCGCGGCGGCGGCAATCCCTACCAGCGGCGCGACCCAGGGCGAGTGGAACGCAGTGAGCGTGCCGACCGCGTAAGCCCCCAGTCCCGGCCAGTTGAACGCCGGCAGCCGTGCGTCGGCCAGACGCGGATAGCGCCCGCGCCAGCGGAAGAAAAAGTCGGCCATGATCACCCCGCCAATCGGCGGAATCACCGTGCCCAGCAGAATCAGGTACGGCACCAGCATGTCGTACATGCCCAGCAGCGCGAGCAGGGTGCCGGCCACCGCGCCGGCCAGGGTCACGGTTTTGCGTCGGCCGGTGCGCAGCAGGTTGCAGCCGGCGACGGCAAAGTTGTAGATGGTGTTGTCCTGGGTGCTCCAGATATTCAGTAGCAGCATGGCCATTGCGGCCATGGCGAAACCTTGCAGCAGCAACACTTCAACCACGTCGGGCTGCTGATAGACGATCGCGCCGTAGGCACCGATCAGCACCATCAGGCCATTGCCGATGAAAAAACCGATCAGGCTCGCCAGCACGGCAACCCTTGCCGAGCGCGAGAAACGTGTCCAGTTGGTGGCCTGCGTCGCGCCGCTGACGAAGGTGCCGAACACCAGCGTGATCGCGGTCGACCAGTCCAGCGAACCGCTCGGCACCACCGCCAGCAAACCATCGAGGCCACCGACTTTTACGGTCGCAACCCACATCGACAGCATCAGCAGCAGCATCATCGCTGGCACCGCGATGTACGAGAGGATCTCCAGGCCGCGATAACCGACATACGCCGTGGCGCAGAACACCAGGCCGAACAGCACCATCAGGCCCAGCACCGTACCTTGCTCCAGCGCGAAGTATTTGCCAATCACCACCGCGGCGGTCGCAGTGCCCCAGGCGTACCAGCCGATCTGGGTAAATCCCAGGATCAGGTCACTGAGTTTGCTGCCGACCTCACCAAAACAGAAACGCCCCATCAACACCGAATTAAGGCCGCTTTTGAAGGCGATGTAACCCAGACCTGCCGCGTACAGCCCGAGCAGCAGGTTACCGACGATGATCACCGCCATCATCTCGCCAAAACTGAAGGCCACGCCGAGCTTGCCGCCGGCAAACATGGTTGCGGTGAAAAATGTGAATCCCAGTAACACCATGGCGGTCGAGGCCAGGCCTTTTCGCGCATGCATCGGGACTTCGCTGAGGGGGTAGTCGTTGCCGGGATCGTTCTGCGTCATGGGGCGTTCCTTGCTGAAGAGGGGGGACGCGAAGCAGGTTGCAGTGGTCGTGCCAAAGACCGTTATGCGGATTATGTATAGCCGAGTCAGGGATTTCGGCGCGAAAGCAGTGCACCAGAACGCACTCAGGCCCAATGTGGGAGCGAGCCTGCTCGCGAAGGCAGCGAGTCAGGCGACATCTGCAATGGCTGATATTCCGCTTTCGCGAGCAGGCTCGCTCCCACCAGGAATGGGTGTTGGGTCAGAGGAATCTGAGCAGGGAGGCGATGATCGCTTCCGGGGCATTTTCCTGGACGAGGTGTCCTCTTGGCGGGTTTGAGCCAAAAAGCATAGGCATAAAAAAACAGCCGCGAAGGCTGTTCTCTATTTCCCTGACAACACACTCTTCCCTGTAGGAGCTGCCACAGGGGGATTTGTGTTGGATCATTCACCGCGATAAATGCAACCGCTGGTGCAGGTCTCGTGAATGCGGATCGCGCTGAGTTCCGGCAGCAGGGGCTTCATTTCATTCCAGATGAATTTGGCCAGCACTTCGCTGGTCGGGTTTTCCAGGCCAGGAATGTCGTTCAGGTAGTTGTGATCCAGACGCTCGTACAGCGGCTTGAAGATCGCCTTGATCTCGGAGAAATCGCGGATCCAGCCCGTGTGCGGATCGAGGTCGCCGCTCAGGTGAAGCGCCACCTTGAACGAGTGACCGTGCAGGCGTCCGCACTTGTGGCCGTCCGGGACGTGCGGCAGGCGGTGGGCGGATTCGAAAGTAAACTCTTTGAAGATTTCCACAGTGATTTCGGCTCTGTTCAGGTGGCGTTCGCCGCAGCGATTCGGGCAGGCGGCGAGTTTACCAGCTTGTGTTTGGCGATGCGGGAAAACACTGACTAAAGGGTCAGCAAGCGCTCGGCGAGGCGACCGTTGGCCGCCAGTTCGAGAAACTCGTCGCCCAGGCGGCGGCTTTCGTCCATCGCCGCGTGCCAGTATTTCTGCCGGCTCGGCGCATCGCCCATGAAGCGCTTGAAGTCGTTACGATCCGGCAGTTTGCCGTAGGGCAGGCGCGCCAGATATTCCTTCGACGGCGCCAGCAACAGCACGTCCTGCAAGCGCTCCACCGAGGCGCGGCGCCACGGCAGGGTCTTGTCGAACCAGCCCGGGATCACCCGGTCGGTGAAGTGCGGATAGAGCACGATGCCATCGCCGCTGTAGGGCAGGTCGAGGTGATAGTCGAGCAGCCCGCCGTCACGGAACGTGCCGGCACCGGCACCCGGCAGGTCGCGCACGCCTTCCATGACCATCGGGATCGAACCGGACGCCAGCAGCGCCTGGCGCAGATTGCCCGTATTGAGCGCGACAAAGCGCGACGGAAAGTCATTCAATGCATTGACCGGTGGGGCGAGGCGCGGGTCGTGAACGATCAGGCGTTCGAAGTGCCGCGACAGCCGTGCGCGACCGCGCAGGTTATCGGCAATCACTGAGCCCAGCGCCAGGCCGAGGCGACCGCGATGATCGTCGGCCAGGCGTCCGTGGCTTTTCACGACCATGATGTTCAGGCGGTAGTCGGCGTTGTTGAGGATGCTGGCGTCGCGGCCGTCGAGCAGGTCATTGAGCATGCGCTGCGAGCTCGCGCTGATCTCGGCCATGGTCACGCCTTTGTTGAAATTCTGCTCGGCGTACAACTGGCCGAGGCGGCGAATGCCTTCGGCAGCGTCCGGCAGGCAAGCACTGGCGAAGCGCCAGGAACCGACCGAGGCACCGATCAGCGAGCGCTCACGCGGCGCGCTCGGCAGCCATTCGCCGAACAACGCCAGATCCAGCCCCTGAATCCCCAGCGCCTTCGGCCCGCCGGCCGCACCGGGCAGGGTGCCGACGTCGGCGGCGTTCAGGCCTTGGGCACGGATGCGCGCCATGGCCCGAGGGCCGGCCTTGAGGGTGAGGGCGGGGAACTTGATGTGAATGGCAGTCATACCGGTCTCGATCGTTAGCAAGCGAACAATTATAAGCACATGTTACCGATCTCTGTAGGAGCTGCCGCAGGCTGCGATCTTTTGATTTTTAAAGGCAAGATCAAAAGATCGCAGCCTGCGGCAGCTCCTACAGGGGCAATGATGGCAATTCAGTTTCAGTTAAGTTGATCCCGCTAAGGTGCCCACCGTAGCTGCACATAAAAATACGGAGACATCCATGAAAACCCTGACTGCCCTGTCCATTGCCGCGATCATCGGCCTGACCGCCAGCCTCGCCCATGCCCGCGATCTTGGCCCCGACGAAGCCCTGCGCCTGCGCGACGCTGGTACTATCGTCTCCTTCGAGAAGCTCAACGCCACGGCGCTGACCAGACATCCGGGGTCGACCATCACCGATACCGAGCTGGAAGAGCAGTACGGCAAGTACGTCTACCAGGTCGAAATGCGTGATCCACAAGGGCTGGAATGGGATCTGGAATTAGACGCGGTGACTGGGCAGGTTCTCAAGGATCATCAGGATACGTAATGAAGGTTAATGTTCGCGCCACCAGCCGCACGGCGTTGGCGCTTGTGATTGTTTGCTCGGCGGCGATGGCCCGCGATCTCGATCAGGACGAAGCGCTGCGGCTGCGGCAGCAGGGGGTGATCCTGCCGCTGGAGCAAGTGCTGCAACAGGCACTGGATCGCTACCCCGGCGCGAAACTGCTGGAAGTCGAGCTGGAGGAAAAGCACGACGTCTACGTGTATGAAGTCGAGCTGCTGACCGTCGAGGGCGTGGCGCGCGAGCTGCACCTGAAGGCCGATACTGGCGAATTAGTTAAAGACAAGGAAGATTGACCGATGCGTTTGCTTCTGGTGGAAGACCACGTGCCGCTGGCCGACGAGCTGATCGCCGGCCTGCAGCGCCAAGGCTACGCGGTGGACTGGCTGGCGGACGGACGCGATGCGGTGTATCAGGGCAGCAGCGAGCCGTATGACCTGATCATTCTCGACCTTGGTCTGCCCGGTGTTCCGGGGCTGGAGGTGCTGGCGCAATGGCGCGCCGGTGGCCTGTCGACCCCGGTGCTGATCCTCACCGCCCGCGATTCCTGGGCCGAGCGCATCGAAGGCCTGAAGGCCGGCGCCGATGATTACCTGACCAAACCGTTTCACCCTGAAGAGCTGCACCTGCGGGTGCAGTCGTTGCTGCGCCGCTCCAAGGGCCAGGCCAACCAGCCGACGCTCAAGGCCGCCGGCCTGCATCTGGACGAAGGTCGCCAGTGCGTGATTCGTGACGGCAGCGAGATTCAGCTGACCGCCGCCGAATTCCGCCTGCTGCGTTATTTCATGCTGCACCCGGAACAGATCCTGTCGAAAACCCACCTCGCCGAGCACCTCTACGACGGCGAGACCGAGCGTGACTCCAACGTCCTCGAAGTCCACGTCAACCACCTGCGGCGAAAGCTCGGCAAATCGGTGATCGAAACCCGGCGGGGCCAGGGTTACCTGTTCGGCGGGCAGGCTTCGTGAGGTCGATCCAGCGCCGCTTGAGCCTGGGGTTGATCAGCGTGATGGTGATCGTCGGCCTGGTGTTGGCGCAAACCAGCCTGTGGTTGTTCGAGGTCGGGTTGCAGCGTTATCTCGAGGCCGGTCTGCGCAACGACAGCGAAAGCCTGCTGGTCGCGCTGGTGCGTGGCCCGCAAGGTTTGCAACTGGATGAGCGGCACCTGTCGCCAGCCTATCAGCGACCGTTTTCCGGGCATTACTTCCGCATCGATTTTGCCGACAGCCACTGGCGCTCGCGTTCGCTGTGGGATCAGGACTTGCCGCTGCTTGACCATCCTGGCCTGCACAGCAACCTGCAACTGGGCCCGGACGGTCAGCAGTTGCTGGTGTTGCGTTCGGATTATCGGCGTTTGGGGCAGTCGATCTCGATCAGCGTCGCCCAGGATTACACCCCGGTGCGCGAGAGTTTCCAGCGCATGCGCCAGATCGGCCTCGGTCTGGGCCTTGCCGGCTTGCTGCTGATTCTGCTGCTGCAACGGTTGACGGTACGTCGCGCGTTGAAGCCGCTGGAACGGGCGCGCGAGCAGATCGCCCAGTTGCAGCAGGGCCAGCGCTCGCAACTGGACGATCAGGTGCCGGTCGAGCTCGAGCCGCTGGTGGCGCAGATCAACCATCTGCTGGCGCACACCGAAGACAGCCTCAAGCGCTCGCGCAATGCGCTGGGCAATCTGGGACATGCGCTGAAGACGCCGTTGGCGGTGCTTTTGAGTCTTGCGTCGAGCGAAAAACTCGATGCCCATCCGGAGCTGCGCAAGATCCTCAAGGAGCAACTGGAGCAAGTGCAGCAGCGGCTCAATCGTGAACTCAATCGCGCGCGTTTATCCGGTGATGCACTGCCCGGCGCACTGTTTGATTGTGAGGCGGAACTGCCGGGGCTGCTGGCGACGTTGAACATGATCCACGGCGAGCATCTGGCGTTGAGCTACGTCGCGCCGCCGGGGCTGCAATTGCCATGGGATCGCGAGGACTTGCTGGAGCTGCTCGGCAACTTGTTGGACAACGCCTGCAAATGGGCGGATGCCGAGGTGCGGCTGAGCGTGATCGAACGAACGGACGGCTTCGCCCTGAGCGTTGAAGATGACGGGCCGGGGATTCCTGAGGAGCAACGCACTCAGGTGTTCAGCCGTGGCACGCGGCTCGACGAGCAGACTGACGGGCATGGCCTGGGGCTGGGGATTGTGCGGGATATCGTCGAGACGTGGGGCGGAGTGCTGGTGTTGGGCGAGAGTGAGTGGGGCGGTTTGAAGGTGGTGATCGAGTTGCCCAAACGCTGATCTCCCCAACACCATAAATCCGCTGTGGGAGCGAGCTTGCTCGCTCCCACATTGAAGTCCAGTTGGATTCAAGTCCGAGTCAGACCCGGAACTGATCCATCAGGCTCTGCTGTTGATTCGCCAGGCTGTTCAGCGACTGGCTCACCCGCGCCGACTCATTGGCTTGTCCGGACAGCGATTCGGTCACGTCGCGAATGGTCGCGACGTTGTTGTTGATCTCCTCGGCCACCGCGCTCTGTTCTTCCGCCGCGCTGGCGATCTGCAGGTTCATGTCGCTGATCACCGTCACCGCATCGCCGATCTGGCGCAGTGCGGTCACCGCTTGCCCGACCTGTTCGACACTGCCCTGAGCCTGGCGATGGCTGTTGCCCATCGAACCGACCACGTCCTGGGTACCGGTCTGCAATTGCTCGATGACCTGACGGGTTTCTTCCACCGACTCCTGCGTGCGGCGGGCGAGGTTGCGCACTTCGTCGGCGACCACGGCAAAACCGCGCCCGGCTTCACCGGCACGCGCCGCTTCGATTGCCGCGTTGAGCGCCAGCAGGTTGGTCTGTTCGGCGATGGCGCGGATGGTTTCCAACACCGTACCGATCTTCTCGCTATTGGCCGCCAGCCCTTCGACCTGAACCATCGCCGCGCTCATGTTGGCGGCCAGGGTGTCGATGCTCGCGGTGGTGCGGTCGATCACGGTCAGGCCCTGACGGGTGGCGCGGTCGGCGTCTTTGGCCGCTTCGGCGGCTTGCGCAGCACTGCGCGCAACATCCTGCGCGGTGGCGCTCATTTCGTGGGACGCGGTGGCGACCTGATCGACCTGGCGGTATTGCTGCTCCATGCCGGCGCTGGTCTGAGTCGCGATGGCCGAGGACTGGTCGGCGGTGTTGCGCGCGTCCTGCACCGAGCGTTTCACTTCGGCGATGATCGGTTGCAACTTGTCGAGGAACTTGTTGAACCAGCCGGCCAATTGGCCGAGTTCATCTTTCTTGTCGTAGGCCAGACGGCGGGTCAGATCGCCTTCGCCACTGGCAATGTCTTCGAGCATATTGGCCACGCCGAGGATCGGTTTGGTCACGCTGCGCGCCATCAGCCACACCAGCAGCAGGCCGACCAATGCCGCAAGCACGCCAAGGCTCAGTTCGATCAGGGTGCCCGAGTTGTTGCTCGCATCCAGTTGCTGCTTGAGCGCTTCGGCGCGGCTGACCAGCACCTTTTCCGGCACATCGAGCAACACGCCCCACGCCGGGCCGCCGGGGATCGGCTGGAACGGCGACAGCACTTTCAACTGGCCGTTGCTGTGCAGGCTGCTGACGCTGCTGCTGGCGCCGAGTTGACGCAGCAGTTCGGCGCCGCTGACGGTGTCCACGGCATCCAGACGTTTGCTCAGCTTGCTGGCGTCCGGGCTGTAACCGGCGAGCAGGCCGGTGGGGCTGATGATGCTCACGGCGGTCTGGCCGTCGTAGAGTTTTTTGCTCGCGCCCTGACTGATCGCCTGCAGGCTGTTGAGATTGATGTCCACCGACAGCGAGGCGATGACTTTGCCGTTGACCATCAGCGGAAAGACGATGCTGGTCATCAGCACGTTCTGGCCGTCGATCACATAAAAGTACGGTTCGATCACGCAGGGTTTGAGCGTAGTGCGCGGGCAGGTGAACCAGGCATTGGCCGCCTGACCGCTGGGGCCTGTGCTGGTGTCGGTCATGTCGCTTTCCGGCAGGGCCATCGAGGTGACTTTGCCCGGAGTCGGCTGCGACCAGTACAGGGCGAAGCGGCCCTTGTCGTTGCTGCCCAGCTCGGCCTGACCGGCGAACAGTTCATCCTTGCCATCCAAGGCGTTGGCTTCGAACACCAGTGACAGACCGAGCAGGTCCGGGTTGGCCTGCAGTGCGGACTTGACCTGACGGGTCATGTCTTCGCGCAGGTCGAAGGCGTCGAGGAAGCGCTTCTCGGCCTGTTCACGCAAAAACAGCACCTGCCGCGAGAAGCCGTGGCCATATTGGTAGGCATCCATGAACTGCTGGCGAATCCCGGCAGCCTGCACCTCACCCTGCGACTCAATGCGCGCCTGGGCCGACTCGGTCAGCATCTCCATGCTCGAAGCCTTCACCAGCTCGGAGCTGTGCTCCATGCGGTACAGCGAAAGACCCACCAGCAGGGTCACGATGCCCGCCAGGCACAGGCCGGCGAGCAGGGTGATTTTCCATTGAATGGAAAGTTGTCTGAGCGACATGGAGACGTCCTTATTCGATAAATATCTGAGACTTTGCACTGTAACGGCCGCGTTTCGGCTTTCTTTATTGTTCAAGCGCAATATGACCGATTGCCGCAGCCGAGTGACATTTAGACCCCTGTGGCGAGGGAGCTTGCTCCCGCTGGGGTGCGTAGCGCCCCCAAACCCCTTTAATGCGTTCATTCAGGCATAACGCGTCTACCGGGTTTGCGACTGCTGCGCAGCCGAGCGGGAGCAAGCTCCCTCGCCACAGGGATCTCCTGCATCACAGGGTTGTGCATTGCCAGTTACATTTCAGTTCAGCCGCTCGCTTTGACACCATCGCCGCTCTGCGGCACAGTGCGCGCCCTTCTAATAAGACCCTCTTTGCCAATCCGCCGGTTAACCGTTGGCGGACTCATCCTGTCTGGCGGTGATATTTCATCGCAGTGTTTTTGAGGTAGTGAAATGAATGCAGTGATTGCTGCGGTCGGCATCATGCTGATCCTCAGCCTGTCCCGTGTGCACGTGGTGATCGCCCTGATCGTCGGTGCGCTGGTCGGTGGCCTGACCGGTGGTTTGGGCATCGACGCCACGCTCAAGGCGTTCAACAGCGGTCTGGGCGGCGGCGCAACCGTGGCCTTGTCCTACGCGTTGCTGGGCGCGTTCGCCGTGGCGATTGCCAAGTCCGGCCTGGCCCATGCGCTGGCCGACAAGGCGCTGGCGATGGTCGATCGGCAACACGCGACCGGGGGCGGCAGCGTCAAATGGCTGCTGATCGGCCTGCTCTGGGTAGTGGCGATTGCCTCGCAGAACATTCTGCCGATCCACATTGCGTTCATTCCGCTGCTGGTGCCGCCACTGTTATATGTGTTGACCAAGCTGCAGCTTGATCGCCGGTTGATCGCCTGCGTCATGACGTTTGGCCTGATCACTCCGTACATGTTCCTGCCGGTGGGCTTCGGCAACATCTTCCTCAATGAAATCCTGCTGGCCAATGTCGCGCGCAGCGGCGTCGACATCAGTGGCATCAACGTCACCCACGCCATGGGCATTCCGGCGCTGGGCATGCTGTTCGGCCTGGCCATGGCGTTTATCAGCTACCGCAAGAAGCGCGTCTATGATCTGCAGAAAATCGAGCAGGTCGAGCAAGTGGCCGTGCAGTACAACCCGCTGAGCCTGATGATCGCCGGTGTGGCGATTGCGGCGGCGTTCATTGTGCAACTGCTGTTGGACTCGATGATTATCGGGGCGCTGGTCGGTTTCCTGATCTTCTCGGTGTCCGGCATCGTCAAGTGGCGTGAGACCGATGACCTGTTCACCGAAGGCATGAAGATGATGGCGATGATCGGTTTCATCATGATTGCCGCGTCCGGGTTCGCCGAAGTGATGAAGGCCACCGGGCAGGTGCAGACCCTGGTCGAATCGTCGGCCTCGTGGATCAATCACAGCAAGGGCATCGGCGCGCTGTTGATGTTGCTGGTGGGGCTGCTGGTGACCATGGGCATCGGTTCGTCGTTCTCCACGGTGCCGATTCTGGCGGCGATTTTCGTGCCGCTGTGCGTGCAACTGGGTTTCAGTCCGCTGGCGATCGTCTGCATCGTTGGCACCGCCGGGGCCTTGGGGGACGCCGGTTCGCCCGCTTCGGACTCGACGCTGGGCCCGACCTCCGGCCTGAACATCGACGGCCAGCATCACCACATCTGGGACACCGTGGTCCCGACCTTCCTGCATTACAACCTGCCGCTGCTGGCGTTCGGTTGGGTGGCGGCGATGGTCCTCTGATTAAAAGCTGAAGATCAAAAGATCGCAGCCTTCGGCAGCTCCTACATCAATATCTGTAGGAGCTGCCGAAGGCTGCGATCTTTTTTTGGGTTCAACTTTTGCTCGCGCGTGCCGTTAACGCCTTTAACCACGCCAATAAAACCAAAAGAGTGAGCCCCCCAATGCGCTTGAGTCTCAAGGCCAAAGTCCTGTCCCTTGCCGTCCTGCCGGTGCTGCTCTTTGCGCTGGTCATCAGCCTGACCACGCTGTTCATCCTCCAGCAGCAGGCGCACACCGAGGTCGAGCAGACCCGCGAACGCCTGCTCGCCGACGCCAAGGCCACGCTGCAAAGTTACGTCGCCGTGGCGATGACCACGATCAAACCGCTGTACGACGCGGCCGCCCCCGGTGATAACGCGGCGCGGGCGCAGGCGATCAAGCTGTTGTCGGGCATCCGCTACGGCAAGGACGGCTACTTCTTCGGCTACGACTCCGAGACCGTGCGCCTGTTCAAGGCCAACGACCCCGAAGGCGTGGGCAAAAGCTTCAAGGACAACCGCGATCCGAATGGCGTCTACGTCAACCTCGGCCTGGTGAAAGTAGCGAAGGACGGCACTCACTATCTGCAATACAGCTCGCCACTGCCGGGCAATGCCAACGTGCTGGTGCCGAAACTCGGCTACACCGAATACCTGGCAAAGTGGGACATGGCGGTGGGCACGTCGGTCAACCTCGACGGCATCGAGGCGCAAGTGGCGGTGGTCGAGGCGCAAGTGCAGGAGCGTATGCAAGGCGTGATCCTCAGCATCGTCGGCGTGGCCGTGCTGGTGCTGCTGGTGATCGCCGCAGCGGGCATGCTGTTGGCCAACACCATCTTGCGGCCGCTGAACCTGATGAAAGCCAACCTCGACGACATCGCCGCAGGCGAGGGCGATCTGACCCGCCGGCTGAACATCAGCAGCCAGGATGAGCTCGGCGAACTGGCCGGCTCGTTCAACCGCTTCGTCGACAAGATCCACGGCCTGGTGCGACAGATCACCGAGATGACTACGCAACTGACCGGCCTGGTGACCCAAGTGTCGGATCAGGCCCAGCGTTCCGATCAGGCGATGGAGCGTCAGCGCCATGAGACCGACCAGGTCGCCACGGCGATCAACGAAATGTCCGCCGCCGCCCAGGAAGTCGCCAAAAGCGCGCAGAACGCCGCGGTGGCCGCGCAACAGACCGACGAGGAGGGCCAGAGCGCCAAGCGCGTGGTGGCTGGCAGCATCAAACAGATTCATGCGCTGGTGGATGACATTCGCAGCAGCGGCGTATCGCTCGACAGCCTGCAGCAGGACGTGTCGTCGATTGTCGGCGTGCTCGGAGTGATCCGCTCGATTGCCGAACAGACCAACCTGCTGGCGCTGAACGCGGCGATTGAAGCGGCGCGGGCCGGGGAGGCCGGGCGTGGCTTTGCGGTGGTGGCGGACGAAGTGCGGGCGCTGGCCAGCCGCACGCAGATCAGCACCCAGGAAATTCAGGGCATGATCGATCGTTTGCAGGCGGGCACGCAGTCGGCGGTCGAGGCGATGCGCCGCTCCAGCGAGGCGGGCGATGGCACCTCGGCGCAAGCCAATCAGGCCGGTGCGTCGCTCGATGCGATGGCCGAGCTGATTGCGACCATCAATTCGATGAACGCGCAGATCGCCAGTGCGGCGGAAGAGCAGACGGCGGTGGCCGAAGAGATCAACCGCAGCGTGCATCAGATCGCCGTGGCGGTGGACAGCGTGGCGGATGAGACCCAGTTGGGCGCGCAGACTTCGCGCAGTCTGGCGGAGCTGGGGCAGCGGTTGGGCAAGCTGGTGGGCCAGTTCCGAATTTAATATTTTAGACAAACCGTGTAGGAGCTGCCGAAGGCTGCGATCTTTTGATCTTGCGTTAAAAGATCAAAGTCAAAAGATCGCAGCCTTCGGCAGCTCCTACACGGGGGGCGGTGTAAGGCTCAGGGTCTGTCCCAGTAGGGGACTTCGCCGAAACATTCGATGAAGAAGTCGATCACCGTACGCACCTTCACCGACAGTCGCCGGCTACCCGGCCACAGCACCGCAATCTGCTGCGGCTCCAGACTGTTGGACACCTGATACTCGCGCAACACCGGCACCAGCGTGCCTTCACGCACCGCTTCACCAATCAGCCACGACGGAAACATCACCAGCCCCAGGCCTTGTTCGGCGGCCTGGGTGAGGGTGTCGGCGTGGTTGCCAGTGATCGGGCCTTTGACCGAGTAAGGCGTCCAGTCGCCCTGACCTTGACGAAAGAACCAGCGCTGCTGACCGGTTGCGCCTTTGTAGGCCAGGCACTGGTGCTGCGCGAGATCTTCCGGGTGTTGCGGGATGCCGTGGCGCTGCAGATAGGTCGGGCTGGCGGCGACCTGAAAACTGTGCGGTGCCAGAATCCGCGCCTGCATGCTTGAATCGTGCAGCGGGCCGATGCGAAACAGCAGGTCGGCACCTTCCTGCAGCGGGTCGACGTAATGGTCGGTCTGCTGGATGTCGAGTTGCAGCTTCGGATAGCGCGCGCACAATTTTCCCAGCCATGGCGTCAGGTGACGCTGGCCGAACACCACCGGCGCATTGATGCGCACCAGCCCGGTGGGTTCGCTTTGCTGCTCCTGCAGCGCCTGTTCGGCTTCTTCCAGTTGCACCAGCACCAGCCGCGCATGGTGGCCGAGCATACGCCCGGCCTCGGTCGGCGTCACGGCACGGGTGTGGCGGTAGAGCAATTGCTGGTTCAGCGCCTGCTCCATCAACTGGATCTGCCGCGAGATCGAAGAGGGCGCCACGCCCTCGCGACGGGCGACTTCAGAGAAACTGCCGTGGTCGAGTACCGCCACAAACAGCCTCAACGTCTTGAACCCCAGGTCGTTTAGCCCGTGCATGAATCTATCCTGTTGTGCGAGTTGCGCAAAAGTGTTGTCTGGATGCTCCCATTTATCGCACAGCGGCGCCAGGCGATAATCCGCACCATCGTTTACTTGCATGGGAATTTGAATATGCAAACGCTGGATCAAGTCAGTGGGGCGGCACCGGCTACCCGGTCGGGGCTGCGCTTGTTGTTATTGCCGCTGGTCATTCTGGCCGGCATGGGCCTGTCGGTGGAGGCCGGATTGCTTGGGCCATTGGGTGAGCAAGTCGGGCATCTGTGGGCGACCTTGAGCATCTTCGGCGTGGGTTCGGCGATTCTGTTTTTGCTGCTGTTGTTCGCCGGCCCCCAGAAAGGCCCAGCGCTGACCGAGCTGCCGCGCTGGCAGTTGATCGGAGGATTTCTGGGGCCGATGTACGTGGTGGTGCTGACCCTGGCGACGCCGCATATCGGGATTGCGATGACGATGATCGCGATTCTCTCGGGGCAGGTCGGCAAGAGTGTACTGATCGACCATTTCGGCTGGTTCGGCGCGACGCGCAAGAAGGTCAATGCCGAGCGCTGGCTGGCGTTGGTGTTGATTGTGGTGGCATTGGTTCTGATTGCGCGGGGTTGAAGAGATGAGTCTGGTTATTTTGTTGGCAGTGGTGGTGTTGGCTGGCGCTGTGTTGAGTGTGCAGGCGGCGATCAATGGGCGCTTGGGTGAAACGGTCGGGGTGTTGCGCAGTAGTCTGCTGACGTTTGTCGTGGGGGCAGTGACTACCGGATTGTTGATTCTGTTCTTTGAGCCGGCGCAGGCGGTCAGCCTCTTGGACGTGCCGAAGTGGCAGCTCACCGGGGCGCTGTTTGGTGTGGTTTACATGATGGTCATGGTCGGTGCTGTGCCTGTCGTGGGCACGGCGGTGGCGACTGTTGCGGTGATCGTCGGGCAACTGGGGATGGGGATGTTGATCGATAATTTTGGCTGGCTGGGGAATCCGGCGATCGAGCTTTCGTCTTCTCGGGTGTTGGCGATGGTGTGTCTTGGGTTGGCTTTGGTTTTTATGTATCGGAGTAGTGTTCGGGGTTCAGATTGAGTTTTGGGTGTATATCCGTTTTTTTGGTGAAGGCTGGTTAGGGTTCCGCCCTTACGGCGGGTCACTTTTTCCAGACGCCGAAAAAGTAACCAAAAAGGCTTTACGGTATGACTCACCCACATAG